>DATKJG010000095.1:0-6649 GCA_035543215.1 Phycisphaerales bacterium
GATCGCGCCGGCCCCCAGCGCCGCCCGCTTGGCGCTGGCGGCGGTCATCTCCTTGACCACGCCCGCCACCATCATCTGCAGCCCGCCGCCCGCGCTGGAGGTTGAGATGTAGATGTCGCAACCCTCACCGTCTTTCGCGGGACGGATGATCGCGCCGCTGTCGTCGATCAACCGCCGATTGGCCAGTTCGCCGATCTCCGTGACTGAGCTCACCACGCCCATGGTGACGTCGGCGAAGGGATTCTCGACCGTCGTCGGCGCCTCGCCGCGATACGTCTGACGATACGAGCCGTCGGCCTGCCGCTCGATCATGATCGCCTTGGTCGTGGTTGATCCGCAGTCGGTGGCGAGGATGACGTTGATCTTCGTTGGATCGAGCATGGAGTGAAAGGAGCAGAGACTAAGAGACGAAGAGACAAGTGCCAGTAGCGCAACGCTGTTCATTGCGTCTGTTCGTCTCTGGGTCTCTCAGTCTGGGCAGGTTGATCGCCCGGAACCTGGATGTCCGCCTGCAGGTGCTCGATCCTCGCGCAGATGAAGTCAACCGACCCGCGATGCTCCAGGAATTTCGCGAACTGCTCGTAGGCGCGCGTGTCCATTACCGCAGCGATGATCGGCTGGAGCAGGTGCATGGCGCTGGCGCTGAACGCGTTCAGCGGACGCGACATCTCCAGCACCATCAGGGCGGGCGTTGCTAGCCCCCGTCGAACGATCTCCCTGCACAGCCGATCCACGATCTCCCGTTGCTGCGGCGAGGGATCGATGTCCTCCGGCTTCTCGACGGCAAATGCGTGCGCGAACCAGGATTTCCAGGTTTTCTGCTCCGGGCCGCGCTGATCCATGACTCACAGCGTAGTCGGGTTCAAACAATCTGGAGTTTCGGCACCGGCACGATGAACTTGATGCCCTTGTCGCGCAGCGGTTGTTCCTTCTTCAGGATCGCGTCGGCGTAGTTCCACGCGAACAGAAGCAGGTAATCGGGCCGATCGACCTCGAGCGTCTGTGGGGGCCGGATGTGAATCCTGGTGCCGGGGATGTACCGCCCCTGCTTGATCTGCGTCGTGTCGATCGCGTATTCGATAGTCTCCTGCCCGAGGCCAAGCGCGTGCAGCAGCGTCGTCGCCTTGCCCGGTGCGCCGTAGCCGACGATGCGCTTACCCGCGGCTCGCAGATCCAGCAGCAGTTTCTTCAATTCAGCCTGCAACTGGCCGACGTCGCGCGCGAGGTTCTGATAGGTCTCGACGCGATTGAGGCCAAGCGCCTCTTCCTCATCGCGAATTTTCCGAACGCCCGGCTGCTCCCTGTGGGCGCTGTCGATCCGCGCACAGTGAATCTGGAACGATTCGCCCTGCGTGGGAATGCTGCGCACATCAATGACACGCATGCCGTAGCGCTTCATCAGGTGCTCGATCGGCCGAAGCGTATAGAACGCCAGGTGCTCGTGGTAGATCTGATCGAAACACGTGTGCCGGAGCATGTCCACGAAGCGGTGGTTCTCAAAGATGTACACGCCATCGTCAGAGAGCAATCGGACGATGCCCTCCATGATGCCGTCGATGTCATCGATGTGCGCGAAGCAGTTGGCGGCGAAAACGACCTTGGGCGCGCCGAAGAGTTCACGCACGATCTCCGCCGTGCGCGGATTGAAGAACTTGTTGACGGTCGTCACCCCCTTGAGCGCGGCGGTGGTGGCGATGTTGTCGGCCGGATCGACGCCGATCACCCGGCACTTTCCCACGAGGTTCTGCAGGAAGATGCCGTCGTTCGAGCCGATCTCGCAGATCAGGCAACTTGGATCGGTCAGGTACTGCTGGCGAATCGACTCCGCCTGTCGCTTGAAATGCTCGACCATCGGCTGGCTGGCGGAGGAGAAGTAGGTATACGTGCTGAAGAGCACGCGCGGATCGACGATGTCCGGCACCTGCACCAGCCCGCACTCCTCGCAGTAGCAGCACGAGAGCGGGAAGCGCTGATCCGGCTCGTTGATGCGCTCGCGGAACGCGTTGGCCACCGGCGTCGGCCCGAAGTCGAGGAAGGTGTGAATCCTCGGCGACTTGCAGATGCGGCAGGTGGTGCGGCGGTAGTAGTTGTGTGTCAGGCTGGGCCCGACCTCGCTGCCCGCCAATCGCAGGGGGCGCTGCGGATCCACAGGCGGTGTCCCGCCGCCGGCGGGAGGACTGCGTCGCGCAACGGTCATACGGCGAACTGTTCCTTTCGAGCCGGCGCCTTCCCCTTCGCGTCCTGCAGGCTCCTGATCGTGGACAGCCAGGCTCGCGTCGCTAAATTGTCGGCTAGGTCGATGTCGTCCATCTGCAGCAGCTGATCGGCAGCGACGCGCCGGCGAATCACCGCATCACACACCAGCCCGATGGGCACATGGTTGGGATTGTGCGCGATGCGCACGGCTTCGCCGCGCATCTCGAAGCTGCCGATGCCCTTGTCAATGCGCTCGCCGGGTCTGAGGTCGCGCTTGGCGATGGCGGCGACGCTGATTGTCGGCGACTTGGAATTGGTCAGCAGTGCCGGCCCGCCGCTGCGCACGCGGCGGATCGTCTGCAGCATCTCCAGATGGCACAGGTGGTAGTTGTGCACCAGCACGTAGTTGGGGCCGGGACCGAGTTTGAGGTACTCGAGGTACGGCTGTTGCCGCGGGTCCGCCTCACAGGCGAGGAAAATGCCCGCCGGGCCACCTTCGACGACCGCATAGTCGGCGATCGGCTGTCCAAGCGCGCGGGCTTCCAGCGCCAGCATCTGGCCGCCTTCCTCCATCGAAGCCGCAGTCGGCCCGAGCATGCCGTCGCGCAGGATCGTCGCGCCCAGGCCGTTGGCCACCAAGGTCTGTTCGATCTGCATCTTGGTGCCGTCGGTGAATCCGGTGATGGATTCGATGCGTTGCCCCTGCTTCTCGGCCCAGTGCTCCATCTGATCGCGCGGCGGATTGGGGTGGTAGTACCCCTTTCGATTGCCGTATACCAGCACCTTGAAGCCCATCGCCCGGGCCTCCTCGGCCATGGCTGCGAGCGAGCCGGGCTGATCGCCCTGGGCCTCAGTCAGCATCACGCCGCGATCGACATAGTGAGAGCCGGCAGTGACGTGGAACTCGGCGTCCATCGTCACCACAGGTTTGCCCGCGCGCATGGCGGCGTCGATCACGTTGGTCGCGTGCACGACGTCGCCGCTGCATTCCACCACCAGGTCGCAGCGATCGAGCATCTGGTCGATCGAATTGGTGAGCAGTTCGGGTTCCGGAAAGCCGGTGACATGTTCGACCGGTCGGCGGGTCAGGGCGCTCGCGAGGCGCATGTCCGGCGCCATCTGCAGTGCGAGCGCGAAGCCGCGGGCGATGTATCCCGAGCCGGCAAGTCCGATGAGCAAGGCTGCAGCCATGGGCGGTTCTCGCGCTTCAGCGTCGTTGGATCGGTGTTTGCGGGGCACGTCGAGGTGTCCGGTGACGGGCGGCGCTGGTCGTCAGTTATCGACCAGACATCGAAGCGGGCTGAACGGACCGGACGACTACCATACGCCTGCGGATGGACGATAACCATTCGCATGCCGGGCCGCAGTGGTTTCGCGTGCCGCACGGCGTCTCCGGCCCCGCATTGGCGTCATGAAAGTCCTGCTGATTCACGAACACGGTCGCTCGCACGGCGGGGGCGCGGTGACCGCGATGTACCGCCTGCACCAGGGGCTGCGCGCCCGCGGCGTGGATTCGGTCATCGCGTGCCGGCGCCGCGCACTCGATTCCCCCGACATCGTCGAACTCCCGGCCTCGCCGCTGATGGAGGACATTCTCGGGCGATTCTCCTGGCGCATCGGCCTCAATGATGTGCACTGCGTCAGCACCTTCAAAATCAGAAAGTTCCAGCCGTTTCTCGACGCCGACGTCGTCAACATCCACGGCTGGCACACGAACTACTTCAACTACCTGGCGCTCCCCAGCCTGGCGCGGCGCAAACCGATCGTCGGCACGATGCACGACATGTGGTCCATCACCGGCCACTGCTCGCAGAGTTACGACTGCCAGCGCTTTCTGACCGGGTGCGGCCGCTGTCCGTATCCCGACACCTTCCCCCCCATCGGGCGCGACGCTACCGCGTGGGAGTGGAAACTCAAGAAGCGCGTATATGACCGTTCGGGCATCACCTTTGTCGCACCCAGCCGCTGGCTCCTGGACCTCTCCAAGCAGGGCATCCTGCGCGAGCACGATGTGCGCCAGATTCCCAACCCGGTGGACACCACGATCTACCAGCCGCGCGACACGCGCGAATGCCGGCAGGCGCTTGGACTGCCGCAGGACAAGTACATCATTTTCTTCGTTTCGGTGGCGCTCAAGAACAAGGCGAAGGGCGGCGACCTGATGGTGGCCGCTCTCGATGCCCTGCCGCCACGCATCCGCGACAACGCCATGCTCCTGCTGCTGGGCGAGCGCGGCGAGGAGTTTGCGGAGGCCTGTGGCATTCCCGCTAAGGCGCTGGGATACATCCACGACGATCAGCAGAAGGCCGTGATGTATTCCGCAGCCGACATCACCGTGCAGCCTTCGCGGGCTGAGAATCAGAGCCTGGTCATTCTCGAATCGATGTCGTGCGCGGTGCCGGTGGTCGCCTTCGACACCGGTGGAATGGGTGAGATCGTGCGGGCCGGCCCGGGCGGCATCCTCGCCGAGCCCGAAGACGTCGAGCAATTTGCGCAGGGCATCGCGACGATTCTCGATCACAAATCGGTGGCGCGCGAACTCGGCGCGGGGGGGCGGCAGTCGGTGATCGACAACTACTCGCTGGACCTGCACTGCGAGCGATACATCAAACTCTTCGAGGAGAAGATCGCAGCCCGGGCGTGATCACGATCCGGCCCGCGCCAGGTACGCCTTCAACTCGCCGATGTTGGTGAATTCGGCCAGTTCATTGCCCTTGAACTGCACGCCGAAGGTCTGCTCGATCGTGAACATCAGGTTCACGTGCGCCACCGAGTCCCAGCCGGGCACATCGGCGCTGGTCATCTCATCGCGCAGTGCGATCGCATCGTCGCCCAGCACGTTCTGAAACAACTCCTCTAGCCGCTCATGCAGCGTCAACGGTCTGTTCCTCCATGGGGGCGGCTGACGGTTCAAGTCGCTCGATGAACCCGTTGCTGATCGGGCCCCTGGATTTCAGATCGTACAGCCACGTGGTCGTGCCATCGGCGGCCGTGGACTTTTTCTCGAAGCCGAACTGCGCGAAGATGTCCTTGACCATGCCGTTCTTGGCCGTGGGAATGTACGTGCCACGGATCGCCGTGCAGCCCAGGCGCCGGGCCGCCTCGCTCACGTGCGAAAGCAGTTCCGACTCGACCGTGCGACCAATCACCCGGCAACTCATCAGCCAGGTGTCGACGTCCATCACCCCCCCATCAACTCGTTTCGCGATGATCATGCTCACCAGGCCGTGCTCCGCGAAGCGATCACGCAACTTCAGGTACCAGTGCACGCAGTTCGGATCATTCATGAATGCCCGCACCTGCGCTTCGCCGTGACGGCGCGTCGTGAGGTTGAACTGGTTCGTCTTGCCCAGCAGTTGCACGATGCGCGGCAGGTGCATCTCGTCGAACGGTTCGATCACCGCCTGCATCTGCAGCGATCGATAGAAATCCTCGATCGAGCCGCTGCTCGCCTCCAGTTGAGCGATCTGCGCCTTGGCCCGGTACTGCTCGGTCTTCGCCGCATCCTCGGCGGTGAACGCATTGGTCTCGAACATCAGGTACTCACCGAGCGCGCGGGCGAAGCCTGATGGATCGCCCGGCAATGTCAGAACCTCCACCTCCGGCACGAACTGCCGCATGATCTCGCGCTCGGCGGGATTGTCATCGGCGAACACGATCGAATCCAGTCCAATGTTCAGCGTCTGCGCGATGCGCCGCATGTTGTCGGGCTTGCGCTCCCAGTTGGCGATGAACATCGCGAAGTCATCCAGTTTCAGCGCCATCTCCGGATGCTTGAGAAACGGCTCGCGCGCATCGGCATCGTTATTCTTGGAGTTGACCGCAAGGATCACGCCCCTGGCCTGCAGGCTCTTGATGGCCTGTTGAAACCCGAGATACGCCTCGCCGACGGCATCGCCGTGGCCGATCCTGATGCCGCCCAGGCCGTCCTCGCCGATCACGCCGCCCCACAGCGTGTTGTCGAGATCGAGCACAAGACACTTCTTGCTCAAGCCAAGATCAGCGGCGATGACGGCCACGGTGTGTCGCGCCAGCGCCGGCAGGGCTTCGAGCGACACCGCCTGCTTGCTCATGTGCCAGTAGCGGTCGTTGAACCACGTGCGCTTGCCGATGGCGGATGACAATCGCTCGCAATCGACGATCGACACGCCGCCTGCTGCCACGGCCGCTTCGCCCAGTCGTGCATTGAGGGCTTGCATCATCGCGGCGCGCGAGCCGGGTAGTCGCGCTGCAAGATTCCCAAATGCATTATGTGGGGGGGCCGCGAAGTTGTGCATCACCAGCCGCGCCTTGGACCGGGATGCCAGCGCCTCCCACAGGCTCGCCCATCTCTTTGACTCGCCCTCGATCACCGCTTGCGGCTTCGCGGTGAATTCCGGCAGCTCGACTTCGCCGTGATGCACCGCCATCACCACGAAGTTCGGCTCGAACGCGTACAACCGCGACTTCGGAT
>DATKJG010000096.1:0-2890 GCA_035543215.1 Phycisphaerales bacterium
CATTCGGAATCCGCCGGAGGCGCCGTCGCGCCAGCGGGCCAGGAAATACGTCAGCGGGTTGCGGCAGTGCATCAGGCAGGCGCGCTTGAAGGGGACGAATTGGAAGGCGCCGGCGGTGAAGAGGATCGCCGCGGCGATCGATGGCGGCACGTGATGCGGTAGAAGCCATTGGATGGAAGCGGCTGCGATGGAGTAGATCAACCATGCGCCCGCATAGCCGCTCGAGAAAACCAGGGTATTCCCGCCGAGGCGATTGAAGGCCGAGACCCACGGCCACACCGTGGGCACCATCATCGCCGTCATCATGACGAACCACATCGACGCGAGCGCAGCGAATGAGTGCGTCATGCGCAGGCGGGTCTAAAGACCCGCCTCTACCTTCCAGTCGAAGTTCGAGAAGAGTCCGTGCGTCTCCGTGGTGTTGAAGTGGATCCCCTCGTCCTTGTATTCGGAATCGCCGAGGGCGATCACCTGGCTGGACGCGTGGATCTGGTTGAAGATGTTTTCGAAGAGGACCGGCTTCGACTTGTCGCGGCCGCGGATCTGCGTCACAAACGCCTTGAGGCGATCCGCAATCGTCACCCGCTTGGTGACGCCCTCATCAGCGATCTCAATCGAACGAAACTCCGTCGGCAACTCGGTGCCGACGAACGCGTGAAGTTTCTCCCATGGCCCGCCGGCGCGGCCGAGCAGGATGGTTTCGAGCGCCTTCCGTTGATCGCCATCGGCGGACGAATCGATGATCAGGCGCTGCGTCCACGTGCCGTCGATCATCCGCTGCGGGCAATCGAAGGCGATCAGGGCGCGCAGGCCGCGAAGCGGGACGGCGCCAAAGGCGCCGTCATCGAATCGCAGTGCCCAGTAGCCCTTGCAGCGATCATGGGTGCAGAGCTGATTGAAGTGCATGTGTCCCGGGCAGACCAGGGTACACATGCAGTTTTCGAAGATGAGCCCCTTGGCCCACCAGCTCATCGCGCGGGAGCTGCCTGCTGCGCCATCCGCTCCTGGCGGGCGCGGGTCAGGTGCGGAACGATACCGATCATTCGCTCGATCAGGAACAGCTGCGCGCGGTGGTGCATCTCGTGTTCCTTGACGCCGATCAGCATCTCGAATCGCGTCTTGTCGCCCAGCGGCAGCTTGACGCGCTCGCCGAGCTCGGCATCGGTCATCGACTCAATGCCTTTCGCGAACATCTCGCCATCGGTCTTGAGCGCCTCGACGATCGCCGCCTTGGCGCTCATGGCCTTGGCGCGAGTGGTGGCCTCGCCCATCCACTTGCCGAAGTCTTCCATCGCCACCGATGAACGCTTCTCGACGAAGTGACACTGGTTGGCCCAGTACGGCGACGTCGCCAGGTGGGCAAGCATTTCGCCGACCGACATGGTGTCGGGCGCGGCGCGATACGAGTACTGCTCCGCCGGGATGTCCTCGGCCACTTGAATGGTGTTCCTGCGAACGGTGCGGAATGATTCCGCGATGTCTTTAGCTCCGTAGTAGTTCATACACACCTCAAAGAAACCCGCCGGGGCGATGACACGCGCCGGGGGAAATGAATCTTGCCGGGAAGCCGGCCTCAGTGCCGGGGCCGGACTATCTTATTGCATGTCGCGCGCGCGGATCGTCACGGTCTGGTGGCTCGCCTGCGTGCTGTGGAGCGCGGGATGGCTGTTCATCAAGATCGGATTGAGCGACCTGCCGCCAGTCACGTTCGTCGCATTACGGCTGACGCTGGCCTTCATCGTCTTGAGCCCGATCGTCACCTGGCGCGACGAATGGAAGTTGCTTCGCATCAGCGATCTGCCGGTGATCGCGGTCAGCGGGCTGTTGCTGCTCGGCGTCAACTTCACGCTGACCTTCTGGGGCGCGCAGTACCTGCCGTCGGCACTGGCGTCGGTGCTGCAGGCCACCTCACCCGTGTTCGGATTTCTCATCGGCATCTCGACCGGCGCCGAGCGCTTTTCACTCGCGCGCGGCCTGGCATTGCCGATTGGCGTGGCCGGCGTGGCGCTGGTATCGAGCGGACAGTTCGCGGCAGGGCCGCTCGCCGGATGGGGCAGTGCCGCGGTGGTTGGCGGCGCGGCGTGCGCGGCGCTGGCGTATGCGATGGTCAAGCGCCGGGCGGCGCATCTGCCGTCACCGCTGATGGTGGCGATGCAGACGCTCTGCGCGATGATTCCGATGCTGCTAGCCGCGGTGATCATCGACGGCTACCCCCTGCAGCACAACTGGACGGCGAAGGCGATCGGCGCACTGCTGTATCTCGCGATCGCCAGTTCGGTCGTCGCCTTCTGGCTGAACTACTGGCTGCTGAAGCGCGTCAGCGCAACGACGGTATTGTCGATGGCGCTGGTGCAGCCGTTGATTGCGGCGGTGCTGGGAGCCGTGGTACTGGGTGAACGCTTCGGTGCCGCTGCGGCTGCCGGGGGTGCGATGATCCTGCTCAGTGCGGCAGTAATCCTGAAGCGCGAGTAACTGTCACGTACGTTAGCCACGGAGACACGGAGACACGGAGGCAACTTATCGAAATGCAATTGCCGCTTAGCAGCACTTGCATTTAGAAAAGTATTCTCCGTGTCCTCCGTGCCTCCGTGGCTAACGTCCGTGTCAGTAAGCCGCTAATACGGGTCTTCCAGCTAACGCGGTAGCAAGCAGTGCACCCATCACGACTAACCACAGGAAACTGGCTGCGAAGACCACGTTCCTCGCGGGCATGCGACTTCTGTCGAGCAGAAATCCCAGCAGCGGCAGCGCCTGCAGCGCGTGCATGCCGAAAAAATGCGCGATGCGCAGGTCGCCGGCCGAAGTCGACCAGTTGACGAACGGCAGGCCGGGGCCGCCGTCGGGCGCGCCGATGGTGTGGGCGTTGTTGAGGATGATCACAACGCCCTGA
>DATKJG010000097.1:0-2255 GCA_035543215.1 Phycisphaerales bacterium
CCTGCATCAATGTCATCCGCGTGCGTCACGATGACCGCGCTGGCCCGGGCCAGCGCCTGCGGCGGCTCGCGAAGATTGCCTGCCGGCAGAAGTTCATCGCGAAACGTATCAGCGCGGGCGTCGATCAGCACAAGGTCCAGATCGCGATGCAGCCGCCGATGCTGAAAGCCGTCATCCAGCACGACGCAATCGACGTCGGGATGCCGCGGCTGGTACGCTCGCAGGGCAGCGATGCGATCGGGATTCGCCAGCACTTCGACCTCAGGCAGCGTGTGGCGGTATTCCAGTTCCTCGTCGCCGCGCTGGCCCGGCTGCGACTTGTAGCCGCGCATGGCGATCACCGGCCGTCGGCCCTGCTGCAGCAGGCAGCGCGCGATCCACGCCACCATCGGCGTCTTGCCCGTGCCGCCGGTGGTGATGTTGCCGGCGGAGATGACTGGCCGATCGATGCGAACCACGCCCTCGCCGCGATCGAAACGCCGATTGCGCGAGGCGATCGCGGTGGCGTACATCAGCGAAGCAGGCAGTGTCAAAGGGCGAAGCCAGCGGCGCACGCGCTGCGATGGAGGCCTCACGCGCCGGTCTCCGGCGCGGGCTTGCCGTTGACGTCCGCAGCAGGCGATGCGTGTGAAGCACGCTCCTGCTGGCGCCGCTCGCGAATGGCTCCCGCGAGATCGGTCGCTGCCTGCGCGATCGCATCGTGCCTCTGGTGCTGATGCAGGCGCAGATTGTTGATGGCGTCCATGAGTGCGGTCGTAATGACGAGCAGGACCATGAACGTCACGCTCGTCCAGGCGATGACATACGGCTTCTTGTCCACGGCAGAATCGACGAAACTCAAGGCCCGCACGAGCATCGGCATCGAGAGCAGAATCACCGCCAGCGAGAACCGCCGGATCTTCCGCCGGCTGGCAGGCACGCCATCGCGTCCCAACTGCAGCCAGTACCACACCAGCAGCGCCGAGATGACCAGCGCGGTCGGCACGGTGACGGCGGGCGGAAGGTGAACGGCGGCCAGGAGCATGTGGACAGCCATCGAAGATCCAGGATCAACTTGCCTGCATCACCCGTTCGATCCATCCGGGCAGCCGCTGCATCGGCAGCCCCATGACCGTCGTGGGGTCGCCCATGCACGAGATCGGCCAACCCGCGGCGATGCGCTCGGCGAGATTGTACGCGCCGGCCTTGCCGCGCCAGTCACCCGAGGCGATGTAGTCGTCGATCTCCGCATCGCTGAGGTCGCCGATCCGCACGATCGCGGCGTCGAAGACGATGAAGCGCCAGTGAGGTGTCAGCGAACAGGCGTCAGGTTTCAGGGCCGTTCGAAGAAGGCAGACGCCCGTGATGGTGCGATGCTCGCGGCCGCGCATCAGTCGCAACATCCTTCGCGCATCATCGGCATCGCGCGGCTGGCCGAGCACGCTGCGGCCGACGGCGCAGATGGTGTCGGCGCCGAGCACAAGCGAATCTCGCGCCTGCCACCTCACGCTTTCGCTGATAGTGTCGGCGACGCGCCGCGCCTTGAGGTACGCCAGCGCCATCACCCACCACTCCGGCGGAACTTGGCCGTGACGCAGCTCGCCGTCGTCGATGTCCGCCGGCTGAATCGTCGCCTGAATCCCGGCCTCGTGGAGCAATTCAGCCCGGCGCGGCGATCGGCTGGCCAGCCACAGAGTCCCCGACGGCGAGCCCGATGCATCGTGCCTGTGCCGCACCGATTTCATGACGCGGTGCGAGGGGCAAGGCCGCGCGGAATATCGATGAGCGGCATCGGGCTGCCGTTATTTCGAACCGCATCGGGCTCCGTCGCCGGCGCCTGTGAGGCGGTCACGACCGTGCGATCGCGTTGCGGCCAGAGCGACAGTACGCGGTCGATCGCCTGCAGTGCCATCGCCGATGAAATCAGGCGCATGAGCGAATCGCCCAGCCGGTCGTCCTTGTAATTGATCCGCTCATCGGCCTTGGGCTGGAACGCCCTCACGACGCATTCCGCCCGGCGATACGGTCCCACCGCTGCCGGATCGGTCGGACCGAACAAGGCCACGCACGGTCGATCGAACCCGACCGCCATGTGGAGCGGCGCGGAGTCGTTGGCGATCACGAGGCCCGCGCCCGCCACAAGGGCCATCGTCTGGCCGATGCTGGTGGCGCCGACGAGATCGATGATCGACGCGCCACTCGGATTGCTGGCGGCGGCGCCGTTCTCGATACGGCAGGCCGATGATCCGAACCGCTCCGTCAGCGGACGGGCCTGA
>DATKJG010000098.1:0-3189 GCA_035543215.1 Phycisphaerales bacterium
CATCGATCACCTGGAAGGCCGGATGTCGCTGGAGGAGGCGATCGAACAAATCAAGATACGCACTCGCCGCTACGCCAAGCAGCAAAGAACGTGGCTGCGGCGATTTCGAGCGTGGCAGCCCAGCGCGTGGCTGGATGCGGCCGAGCAATCTACGCAAAGCCTTGCAGATCAAGCGCTTGCAGCAATCGAACATTCGCGGCGCGAACCCTGTTGACGTATCAATGGTGGCGGCTGCATCTGGTTTGACCGCCGGCGGGCACGTTCGTAGCCTCTCCCGCCTTCAACACCCCGGAAGGGCCGGATTGACGTGGTTGGCGATGCATTCGACCCGCTGCTGTGTGCATTGAGCCGCGAATCCTGACCGATAGCCCACTGCAAGCAACGATGGCCAAAGCCGAAACCACCACAGCCACCAGCAAGCAACCTGCCCGCAAGAGAACTGCGCGCTCGCGCGGCGGGGCCGGCGCCGATGGCGGCAACGGAAAGACCGGCGGACGAAAGGTCGACGCCACAGGCAAGCATCTGGTCATCGTCGAGTCGCCCGCCAAGGCCAAGACCATCAATCGCTACCTCGGCCCCGACTTCGTCGTGCAGGCCTCCGTCGGCCACGTGCGCGATCTGCCATCCAGGGCGCCCAAGGGCTCGAAGCAGCCGGTGCCGGGGGTTGATCTTGAGAACAGGTTCAAGCCGCATTACGAGGTGATGCCCGACAAGAAGAAGGTAGTGGGCGATCTGAAGAAGGCAGCGAAGTTGGCGGCCGATGTGTGGTTCGCCACCGACCTTGACCGCGAAGGCGAAGCCATCGCCTGGCACCTGGCGCAGGAACTGGAGATCGAGCCCGATCGCGCCAAGCGCGTGGTGTTCGATGCCATCACCAAGGGCGAGATTCAGAAGGCCTTCGACAATCCGCGAGCCATCAACGAGGATTTGGTGAACGCCCAGCAGGCGCGGCGAATCCTCGACCGCATCGTGGGCTACCAGGTCTCGCCGCTGTTGTGGAAGAAGGTGGCGCGCGGGCTGTCAGCCGGTCGCGTGCAAAGCGTCGCGGTGCGATTGATCGTCGATCGCGAGCGCGAGATTCGCGCGTTCGTGCCGGATGAGATCTGGAAGGTTGGCGCGGAGTTGACGCCCGATGTCGCGGCCTCGCCTCGCTTGCGCGATGAGTGGAACAAGTTCCTCGCCGCCCGAGATGAGAAGGACAAGGCTCCGACCATCAAGTCGCAGAACGCCTGGCTGGCCGAGCGCAAGGCGGTGCGGGCTGAACTGGTCGAAGTCGCCGGCGAGAAGTTCGAACTCGTCGGCAAGGCGGACGACAACCGCGATCTCACAAAGGATGTCGAGAAGGTCGCGCAGGCTGTGGGCCTGATCAACGTGCGCACGCGCACCGAGGACGATCCCAAGGGCAAGGGCCCGGCTGCGACGCTGCGCTTCATCGAAGGCGAAGTCGATCCGGCTGCCCGCTACAGCGTCAAGTCGATCGAGACTAAGCGCACGACCACTCGGCCGCCGGCGCCGTTCATTACTTCGACCCTGCAAATGGCGGCAGCCAGTTTCCTCGGCTTCGGCGCCCACCGAACCATGCGCACCGCCCAGGGGCTGTACGAGGGCGTCAACGTCAAGGGCGAGGGGCAGGTCGGGCTCATCACCTACATGCGAACCGACTCGACGCACCTCTCCGGCGAGGCGCTCAACGAGGTTCGCGGATACGTCAAGAAAACCTTCGGCGACAAGTACCTGCCGGAGAAGCCAAACTTCTACGGCTCGTCGAATGAATCGGCCCAGGAGGCCCACGAAGCCATCCGGCCGACCGATGTCAGCCGCCATCCCGACAAACTCGAAGGCGCGCTGTCCGCAGACCAGGCCCGGCTGTATCGGCTGATCTGGAATCGCTTCGTCTCGTGCCAGATGGTTCCCGCGCAGTGGGATTCGACCGCGGTCATGCTCGAGCGCAGCGACAAGCCGACCGGCGCGGTCATGCGCACCACCGGCCGCGTGCTGGTGTTCGAAGGTTTCTATCGCGCCACCGGCATCCCGACCTCGAGCGATGAGCAGATGCTGCCGGAGTTCAAGGAAAAGCAGGCCCTCGCGCCGTTCGGCATTGACGTCGAGCAGACCTTCACTTCCCCGCCCCCCCGCTACAGCGAAGCCAGTCTCATCAAGAAACTGGAAGAGGAAGGCATCGGCAGGCCCTCGACGTACGCCTCGATCATCAACGTGATCCAGGATCGCGAGTACGTCGAGCAGGTTGATCGCAGATTCTTTGCCACGCCCATGGGTGAGGTCGTCACCGACAAACTCATCGAGGCATTCCCGCAACTGCTGGACGTCGGCTACACGCGATTGATGGAGAAGGAACTCGATCAGATCGCGTACCACGACATGGATTGGATCGACATGCTCGAGGAGTTCTACGCCCCGTTCGCCGAGGCCTTGGAGCACGCGCATGAGAACATGAAGCACGCCAAGGCCGAGACGCAGCCGGCGCCCTACGCGTGCCCCAAATGTGGCCACAAGACGGTGTACCGCTTCGGCAAGAACGGCATGTTTCTTTCGTGCAGCACCTATCCGACGTGCGAGTACGCAGCGCCGATCGATCGCGAAGGCCATCCCATGCTGCCCGAGCGCGTCAACGTCGCGTGCCCGGAGGACGGTTCCCCGATGGTCCTGCGCACCGGCCGCTTCGGCAAGTTCCTCGCCAGCGTGAACTATCCCGAGACCAAGTGCGTGGTGAACCTCGACAAGAAGGAACAGATCAAGTACCCGGCCGTGCCGCCGCTGCGCGTCGAGGAACTCAAATGCGAAAAGTGCGGCAGCCCGATGAACCTGCGTCGCGGCAAGCGCGGGCCGTGGCTGGGCTGTTCCACCTTCCCCAAATGCAAGGGCCGCATGCCCTTCGCCAAACTCGAGGAGAAGGTGCAGGCGAAACTGGTCAAGGCCCTCGAGGCGCATGAAGCGGAGAATCCGCAGGTCGTGATCCGCTCGCTCGATGGCAAGGTGATTCCCGAAGGCACGCCCATCGCCGATTTGACGGTGCCCGGCGGCGTGCAGGAACTGCCGATTCATCCGGACTCGGTGCACGACAAAGCGGCGTAGCGTTTTGACGTTTCGACGTTTTGACGTTTCGATACGCGCATGACGTCCACCATCACGGTCGCGCCCGCCGCCGCCGGCCTCCGCTTGTCGATCATG
>DATKJG010000099.1:0-2020 GCA_035543215.1 Phycisphaerales bacterium
CGGGTGCTGCGCCATGAGCGCACCGTCCAGAGCAGGCGGCGCCGTTGCCGCGGCCTACCAGCGAGATGAAGCGTTCGCGCGGCACATGGATGAGATCGACCCGCTGCGCGCCTATCGCGACCAGTTCCACATTCCGCGCCGGCGCAACGGCGAACCGGTCATCTATTTCTGCGGTAACTCGCTCGGTCTGCAACCCAAGTCGGCCCGCGCCTTGCTCGAACAGGAACTCGACGACTGGGCACGGCTGGGAGTTGATGCGCATTTTGATGGGCGCAACCCGTGGTACCCCTATCACGAGCAGTTTCGCGACATTGGAGCGCGCCTGGTGGGGGGCCGTGAGCGGGCCGGTGAGGTTGTGATGATGAACAGCCTCACCGTCAATCTGCATTTGATGATGGTGAGTTTTTTCCGGCCGACGAAATCGCGATACAAGATCCTGATCGAGGATCCGGTCTTTCCATCAGACATCTATGCGGTCAAGTCGCATCTGCATGCCCGCGGCCTTGATCCGGCCATGGCGCTGCTGACGATCAAGCCTCGCGCCGGCGAGGAAACGATTCGCACCGACGATATCGAGTCGCTGCTGCAGCGCGAAGGCGAATCGATCGCGCTCGTTCTGATGGCCGGCGTGAATTTCTTCACCGGTCAGGCGCTGGACATGCAGCGGATCACCGCGGCCGGGCATCGCGCCGGCTGCATCGTCGGCTTCGATCTCGCGCATGCCGCGGGCAACCTGGAGATGCGCCTGCACGACTGGAACGTCGATTTCGCGGCGTGGTGTTCTTACAAGTACCTCAACAGCGGACCCGGCGCGGTGGCGGGCTGCTTCGTGCACGAGCGCCACGGGAAGAATATCGATCTGCCGCGCTATGCCGGTTGGTGGGGAAATGATCCCGAGACGCGCTTCAAGATGCACCTGCTTCCTGACTTTGTGCCGCGTGTCGGGGCCGACGGCTGGCAACTGAGCAACCCGCCGATTCTCGCGATGACGCCCCTCAAGGCCTCGCTCGACATCTTTGACGAGGCGACGGTGCCCGCGCTGCGCGCCAAGTCGCTGCGCCTCACGGGCTACCTGCGATTCCTGCTCGACCAGAAGCCCGCCTCGTGGTGGACTATTGTCACGCCGCGCGAGGACGATGGGCACGGCGCCCAACTCTCGATCATGGTGCACGATCATCCACGCGAACGCTTCAAGACGCTGGAATCGGAAGGCGTGGTGTGCGATTTCCGCGAGCCCAACGTCGTTCGCGTCGCGCCGACGCCGCTGTACAACACGTTCCTCGAGTGCTGGCGCTTCGCGGAGATTCTCGCGCGGCAGGTATGAGCGAATCGGGCCACATCACGATCGTCGGCGCCGGCCTCGGTGGCGCACTGCTGGCGTGCAGGCTGGCCCAGGCCGGCCATCAGGTCTCGATGTACGAACGTCGAGGCGATCCGCGGGCTGAAGGCTTCGTCGGCGGCCGTTCCATCAACCTTGCGATCTCCGCGCGCGGCATCGCAGCCCTGCGCGAGGCCGGCCTGACCGATGAGGTGCTGAGGGCCGCCATCCCCATGCCCGGCCGCATGATTCATGATTCGGATGGCGGACTGCACTTCCAGGCGTACAGCAAGGACGCATCCGATCACATCAATTCCGTCTCGCGCGCGGACCTGAACATGATCCTGCTCAAATCCGCCGCGTCGCATGCGAGCGTGCGGATGTACTTCGATCATCGCTGCGCCGCCATCGATTTCAAGCCAGCGCGGCCGGTTGTCACATTCGAGCGGCCGGATGGATCGAGCGTGCAAGTCGAGACCGATCGCATCATCGGAGCTGACGGTGCGTTCTCAGCAGTGCGCCTGCAGATGATGCTGAGCATGGATCGCTTCGACTACCGGCAGGACTACCTGCAGCACGGCTACAAGGAGCTGCACATTCCGCCGGCCGCCGGGTGCGGAGTCGATCCGAATCGCCACGGTGGGTTCGCCATGGAACCGCGCGCTCTGCACATCTGGCCGCGTGGTGGATACATGATGATCG
>DATKJG010000100.1:0-2816 GCA_035543215.1 Phycisphaerales bacterium
ACACACCAGCGTCGCATCGGCGGTGCGGACGATGATCAGGTCCTCGCAATCGACGGCGGAGATCGTGTGATCTGGATCGTCAGAAACGGCGAGCACGTTCTTCGAATCGAGATGCGCCGTGCGGCAGTTGGCGCGATTGCCAGAGGCGTCGGGCGTGAGCGTCTCACCGTAGGTGGTCCATGAACCGACATCCATCCATTGCACGTTCATGGGAACGGTGCAGACGGCGATGCGCTCCTGCGGGTCCTTCGACGCCGGCTCCATGATTCCGTAGTCGACGCTGATCTTCGTCAGATTCGGATAGATACGTCCGAGCGCTGCCTGCCTCTTCGCACGGTCGTTCCATGCGCGAGCGATCTCCATCAGCCCGGCATGATTGTCCGGCAGCCACCATTGCAGCGCTTGCATGAACTTCGCGGCGGGAAAGACGAACATGCCGCTGTTCCAGCCGAACGTGCCGGAGGCGATGTACTTTTCGGCGGTCGCAAGATCGGGCTTCTCGACGAATCGTCGCGCGTGAAACGCGCCGCTGCAATCGGTTTCGTCGACTGCCGCGCCGCGCTCGACGTACCCGTAACCCGTCGCGGGAAACGTCGGGGTGATCGAGAACGTCACGAAGCGCGACGAATCGGACTCGCACAATCGAAACGCCAGGTCGAGTTTCCGCGCGAACTCATCCTGCGGCTGAATCAGGTGGTCGGCGGTCAACACGGCGAAGACCGCCTTCGGATCGCGCTCCGCCAGCACGGCGGCCGTCAATCCCACCGCGTTGACCGTGTCGCGCGGCTGCGGCTCGCCGAGGATGTGCTCATCATCGAACGTGGGCAGGGCGTGGCGAATGGCGGTGCGAAATGCCTCGCCGGTGCAGATGTAGCGGTGATCGACCGGGATCACGCCATCGAGTCGCGATGCGGCGATCTCCAGCAGGCTGCGCCCGCCGATCAGGGGCAGGAGTTGTTTGGGTCTGGCTTTGCGACTCATGGGCCAGAGGCGCGTGCCCGAGCCGCCGGCCATGATCATCGCGTAACGCATGGGGCTATCTTACGGAATTCACCGTCAGAGGAGCGCCGTCACAGTCGCCGCTTCATGCGCCACACCCAGCGGCCGTAGTCGAGCATCGCGCGGACGCGCCGGCCCAGCGGCGGACGCCCCGCTGGATCGTGACCGAAGGCGGTCTCATGGCGCCAGCGCCAGTAACTCGACGAGTTGATGCGAAAGCCGCCGCGCAAGCCGAGCAGACACAGTTCCCACAGGCCGCCGATGGTTTCTGCGATGCGCACCATGGGCCATGAGTCTAGTCAACGGGCGTGCAGGCGCCGCGATGTCGCATGCGATGTGATACTTGGCAAGTGATCCACATGCGTGTGACTGCGCACAGATGCATCGGGCATCGCGCTTGACGCGACGCAACATCGCGATCTACAGTGATGGCATCACAGCGCTTGATGCGAGTTGATGCAGACGCCGATCGCATTCCTCCGACCGATCGGCGTCTGTTCTTTTGTGACTGATGCCGCTAGCGCTCGGGCGCATCGGCCAGCGCCAGAGGCTCTGTCGGCGAAGTCAGCACATCGCGTTCGTGCAGCGGGAAGAAGCGTGAGCCGATCATCGGCACGCGATGATTCGGATTCGCCTGCTTGGGGAGCAGCGGGCCGACCAACCAGATGATGATCAGCCCCGCGACCGAGCCCAGCCACATGTAGTCCTGCCAGCCCATGAACACCCAGAAACTTGTGATCAGCACCAGCAGCAGCGATGCGGGAATCATGCCCTCCCAGGAGAGGCGCATGAGTTGATCGAAGCGGAAGCGCGGCAGCGTCCAGCGGATCAGCATTGTCAGGAACACCAGCGCGAAGACCTTGCCCAGAACGGTGCCGAACTGCAGCAGGATCAGCCCGATGCCGCCGGTCGAGGCCAGATCGGGCCCGACGCCGAACGGATTGAGCGACCAGCCGCCAAGGAACAGCATCGTGAAGAACGCGCCGCCGGTGATCATGTTGACGTACTCGCCGAGGAAGAACATGGCCCACTTCATCGAGGAATACTCGGTGTGCCAGCCGCCCACGAGCTCAGCCTCGGCCTCGGCCAGATCGAAGGGCGAACGGTTGGCCTCGGCCAGCATGCACGTATAGAAGATGATTGCCACCAGCGGGTGATGCAGCAGGAACCACTGATGCCCCTCGCCGGTCTGAGCCGCGACGATGCCATACGGCGACACCGTGCCGGCGATGAGGATCACACACAGCAGGCACAGGCCCATGGGGATTTCGTAACTGATCATCTGCGCGCTGGCGCGCAGGCCGCCGAGGAACGAGTACTTGCTATTGCTCGCCCAGCCGCCGAGAGCCACACCGTACACGCCCATGGATGCAACGGCGAGAAGGTAGACAACGCCGATGTTAATGTCGGCAGCGATCATCTTGACCGACTGGCCGCCGATGACAAGCGTGCCGGCCCAGGGAATGATGGCAAACCCGATGAGCGCGGTCAGGCACGTCAATCCCGGCGCCAGAACGAACAGAAAGCGATCCGCCTGTTTGGGGATCCAGTCTTCTTTCAGGAACAACTTGAGTCCGTCAGCGATCGGCTGCAGCAGCCCCAGCGGGCCGACACGGTTGGGGCCAATGCGGTCCTGTGTCCAGGCGCAGACCTTGCGCTCGAGCAGGATCAGGTACGCCGCCCCGCCCAGGCACAGGTGGAAGACGACGAGAATCACCACGACGCTGGCGACCAGTTGCGCGTTGTTGGAGAGGAAATCCAAGACGACCTGAGGCATGGCCGTAGTGTAGCGGCAGCCGTGGTTGCGGCACGAAGGT
>DATKJG010000101.1:0-3479 GCA_035543215.1 Phycisphaerales bacterium
GAAGAGGAGATGAAGCGCCTGGCTCTCAGTTACGACGATCTGATGAAGCAGGTATCGGGCCTGGAGTTCGGTCCGCTGCCCGAGGACATGTCGCAGGCCCTGACCCAACTGGCGGAACAGTACCCGAACCTGCTGTCCTTCGACGCCAAGCGCGGCATGCTGCGTTTCGCCAGCGACTTCACCTTCGCGCTAGGCTCGGCTGATCTGACGTCCAACGCGACGGAGACCATCGCACAGTTGGCCCAGATACTCGACACACCCACCGCCTCCGGCTTCGAGGCCCGCATCGTCGGCCACACGGACAACGTGCCCATCAGCAAGGAGCCGACTCGCCGCCTGCACCCGACCAACTGGCACCTCTCGGCGCACCGCGCGATCTCCGTCGGCCAGGCGCTGATCAGCGCGGGCGTCACTCCGCAGCGCGTGCAGGTGGCAGGCTACGGCGAGTATCGCCCGATCGTCGCCAACGCGGCCAAGGGCGGCGCGGCGCAGAATCGTCGCGTCGAGATCTTCCTCGTGCCCATGCCCGATCACGCCACGCCCGGCGATGCTCCGGCCGCTGCCAGCGCCCAGCAGCGCGGCAGCGATGAACCCATGAAGTGATTGCACGCGGCCCTCGCGCCGCATTCCCTCGAACGGATGAGGGTTGATTGATCACGTACCACGCCGCCGCCTGTCACCGGGCGGCGGCTGTACTTTGATGTCAACAATGCTCGATCACATCAAGTCGATTCTCACCGGCCAGTTCGAAGCGGCGCTGTGCATGCTCAACGACTGCATCGAACTCTGTCCGCAGCAGCACTGGGACGGCGTCATCGCCAAGTACCCGTTCTGGCAGGTCGCGTACCACACTCTGTGCTTCGCTGATCTGTATCTCTCGCCCGGCGAACAGGCGTTCGAGTTGAGCCCCATTCTGCATGGCTGGAATGAGCTCAACGATGAATACCCCAGCCGCCGCTTCGAGAAGCCGGAACTCGCGCTGTACGTCGCGCATTGCCGGCGGAAGATGCTTCGGACGATCGCGGGCGAAGCGCAGCAGTCGCTCGAAGGCCCGTCCGGCTTCCCGCGCCTGCCGTTCGCGCGCAGCGAACTGTACATCTACACCCTCCGCCACGTGCAGCACCACACGGGGCAACTCGGCGCCTTCCTGCGCCGCCTCAACGTGTCGCTCGATCCCAGATGGGTCAAGAGCGGCTGGCGATGAACTGGCCTCTTACAATTGCAGCGATTCTGATGGAAGATGAAGGCCGGCGCGTCCGGAAGTAATGACAGGAGCGTGCGATGATGTCCCTGCGTGACCGATTGATCTGCTGTCTTCTCGCAGCCAGTTTCCCCGGGCATTCGCTGCTGGCGATGGGGATGCTGCCGCGCCCGCTTGCGATGCCCGCCGCGACGGTGGTTGCCATCGCGCCCGCGCCTTCAGCCGCGCCTGCCGCGCCCCCCGCTGGCGGCTGGATGCCCTCCACCCTCTGCCCCTTCACCATCGTGCCGCTGGCATCGGTCTCGCCTGCGTTCATCGAGCAGCAGCGGGCCGCCATCACGTCGCAACTCGTTGGCCTCGGCTACGACCTCGGCGCGGCTGACGGCATGGCGAGCGAACTCACCGCCGAAGACCTCGCCGTCCTGCTGGCCAATCCGAAGATGATGCAGAAGGCCGGCGAGATGGATGATTCGCTCTTCGTCCTCGTGTGCGTGGTGGTGGTGATCGGCGCGGTCGTCGCGCTGGCCATCCTCGCCGACGAAAGCACGATCATCATCGACACCTGACATGCCTCGCACCTTCCCGATCATGACGTTGCTGGCGCTCGCGCTGGCCGGCTGCTCGCCGCTCAATCGCTCGGTCAGCGAGGCGGAACTCGTCAAGGCCAACAGGCACGTCCTCATCGAGGGCGTGGATGCGCCCAAGGTCGATGGGCCGCGCGGCTGCGGCGCGCAGGCGCTGGCGGCCGCGATCGCATGCGCTGATCCCGCCCATCCATCGGTCGAGGTCGCGGCCCAACTGCCCTGGCAGGATGTCGGCGCGACACCCGTTGATCTGCTGCTGGAAGCGCGGCGGCGCGGCTTCGACGCTGTCATCGAGCGCGGCACCATCGAGCGATTGACCGACCTCACCTCTCAGCAGCAGCCGGCGCTGGTGATGATCGACGCCGGCCCGAAGGTGCGCGGCCTGATTTTCGCGCTCCTGGGCCTGCCGCCCAAACTCATGCACTGGGGCATCGTCAGCGGCATGGCCCGCGATGGCTCGCAGGTGCTGCTGGCGGCGACGGATCATCGCCACTACATCGCCTCGCGCAAGGACTTTCTCAAGCGATGGGAGGAGTCGGACTGCTGCATGATCGTCGTGCGCAGCCGCGAAACCGCGGACGCTGGCAACTCGGGTCGCGCATCGGCCGCTGGGCCGCTTTCCGGCGTCGCCGCGATTCGCTAAACCTCTGCAAATCATCGGTTTGCAGACTCGCCCGCAGGCCATTGCGCGGTTATCTTTGACGCTGTTCCATCGCCCGCAGGCTCAGGCTGTCGCCTCGCGCTTTCGGCGGCGATGAACATCTCGGCCGCTCCGCTCGCACGGGCATGCAGCTCGCTTGCGGGCGGCGACGGTTCGAGGACGGTCCTGATCCCGTGAGGAGACGTTGAAGATGCAGGCAGCCAAGACCCTGGGCTGGATGTCGGTGTGCAGTTCGTTCGCGACCACGATGATCATCACATCTGCCCTCGCTGACACGACGCCGCAGACCATCCCCTTCGCGCAGGATTGGACGAATACGGCCCTCATCACCACCGATGACGTCTGGACCGGCGTGCCGGGCATCGTCGGCTACCGCGGCGATGGCATGACGGGCGCCACCGCGGTCGATCCGCAGACCGTCGTGGCTCCGGGCGGGCTCGTGCTCGACGTCAACGCGAACAACACCAACCCCAACACCTTCACCACGGGCGGCGTCACCGAGTTCCATATCACCAATCCCGTCGTGGCGCTGCAGGGCTCAGGCACGGCCCGCGCGCCGCACCTGGTCATCACGCTCAATACCACCGGCCAGAGCAACCTGCGCATCACCTATAACCTGCGCGACATCGACGGCGCTGCGGACAACGCCGTTCAGCCCGTCGCGCTGCAGTATCGCATTGGAGCCAGCGGCAACTACACCAATCTGCCCGCCGGATTCGTCGCCGACGCCAGCACCGGGCCGAGCCTGGCAACCCTCGTCACGGCCGTGTCTGTCCCGCTGCCCGCCGCGCTCAACAATCAGGCGGTCATTCAACTCCGCATCATCACCACCGACGCGGTCGGCAGCGATGAGTGGATCGGCATCGACGACATCTCCGTCTTCGTCGATGCTCCCCTCGACACCGACGGCGACGGCGTCCCCGATTCCATCGACAACTGCCCCACCGTTCCCAACCCCGGCCAGGAAGACTGCGACCTTGACGGCATCGGCGATGTGTGCGATCCGGTCACCAACGACGATGATTGCGACGGC
>DATKJG010000102.1:0-3660 GCA_035543215.1 Phycisphaerales bacterium
GGATGCAGCATCCTCGGTGGACGCGACTGGAGCGATCGATGATCGAGGGCGCGACGCCACTGGGGCTGAAGATGTTCCGCAACGCGGTGGCGCATGCACGCGCCCGTGCGAGCGCGCACTCAGGCGTCGGCCGATCTGCCGGCCCCCAAGTCCCCAGGCCTGCGATGAGCGCCCACGTCTGATCGATCCGCACGAGCGCGCGCCGCCGTGTCCACGTTCTTCTCCAACAAGTATCTGAAGTACCGGCGGCTGCTGGAGCGCGGCGCGGGCGCGCCGTCCATCGTGAAGGACCTTGCGTGTGCCAACTGCGGTTACAACCTGCGCGGGCTCAAGCCCGGCCGGGTCTGTCCGGAATGCGGCAAGGTCATTCCGTTCGATGTGCCGATGGCCATGGATCCAATGCTCGGGGGCGACGCAGCACGTCGCTCCAAGACGTTGTGGGGCCTGACGTTGATGACGGCCGCGGTGGCCTGCGCCGTCGCGCTTCGCATCGGCGCCGTGGCGCTGTGGTCATTCACCTATTGGCCGCCGCTGACGCTGCACGCATCGGTGAAACTGGCGATCGCACTGACCTGGAGCATCGGCGTGATCCTGGCGCTCCCGCGCTCGATGGATGCCGGCCGCTCTCTGCGCCGCGTCGCGAGACATCTGGTGGTCCTGTCACAGGTGCTGTGGATTCCGTCAGTGCTGTGCGGCCTGCTGGCGCTGATCCCGGGCCTGGCTGCCAGCGCGCTGGTGTTGGCGCAATGGTCGCAGGTGCTGAGCGTGCCGGCGATGATCGGCGCCATCGGCGTCGCGCTGTTGCTGCTTCACGCCGCTGACGAGATCGAACTGGATGATGCGCCGCGCCTGATCGGCCTTGCGGTGTGGACCGTGCCGGTGCTGACCGGCGTACTGATGTTTGTGCCGCGCGTGGTCGGCTTCGTCACGCTGAGCCTGATTGGGCCGCTCATGCTGGCATGGGCCTGGTACATGATTAGTTTCGCGCGCGGCGTGTGGGAGTTCAGGCACTACGTTGAATGGGGCATGCGGCAGGCGGGCGATGTGGGCGATCGCGAGGCTCGCATCGCCCAGACGCGCGCCGAGTTGCAGCATGAAGCCGATTCGCAGGTTCGAACGCTGCCGGTGCCGCCGCATGCGCCGCCGACGAAGCCCCAGCCGCGCCGAGCCTGACTCTGTCGCTTCCATCAGAATGATGCACCTCAGCCAGATGGCGCGGCGCCAGCTCCTGCGAGACGCTCGTTGGAGAACCACGGAATCTTCAGCCGCTGGGGATCTACCGTCAGGGCATCGAACGATGCTCCAGTCAATCGCGAGAGCGGCAACTCGCGCTCCAGCCTCACCAGCGACTTGTCAGTTGTCATTCGCTGAACGATGTACTCGACCGACTGCCGCTGTTGTTCATCGGTGGACGACCGGACCGGCTCCAGCAAAGGCAGAACATTCCGGCCGAAACCCCACAAGGCACGGGCGGCGATGATGGCATCGTCCCTGATCGAGTTGTCTGCGAGGTGCGAAATGAGAATCGGAGTCGCCACGTCGATCAACGGCTGATGTCCCCCGCATCCTGCCGCCGCAGCGCACAACAGGCGCTGCATGGCATCATCGCCCTGCATCGCGTCGCGCAGCAGCGGGTCGGCGGCGGCAGCGTGCCTGCTCAAATAGTTGAACGCGGTTCGCTTTGACCCCGGCGTCGTTGATCGAAGTTCCTCCACGCTCAATTGCAGCAGGGCCTGGAATACGTCGCCCGTAGTCTCAGTCTGCCGAAGCAGGTTCAGCACCGCGCGACGCTGCTGCTGGTCGGCGCTGTGCATGGCATTCAGAAGCATGGGACGTGCCTGATCGACCCGCGAACGAAGGAAATCCTCGGCCCTCTCCGCGTTCCCGTTCTGGTCGTCGGAAGCCAGATCATCGACCGCGATCGTGAGCAATTGGTCGAGCGCATCCCCACCGATTTCGGCGGACCACAGCAGGTGGGCAACGCGACTGCGCTGCTGGCGATCGCCGCTCTGCAGAGCGCTCACCAGCAGCGGCGCGGCGCGATCGACACGCCTGAAAAGGAAGTCCTCCGCCTCCCTTGCATTGCCGGTCACATGGTCGTCGCGAAGATGATCCATGGAAATCTGGATCAGACCGTCCTCGACCTCAAGCAGCTCCTTGAGAAGTTCCCCGTCGAGCCCTGCTGATCGCAACAGGTCGACGACGTATCGGCGCTGCTGAAAGTCCTCGCTGTGCATGACCTTGACTAGCAATGGCGTGGCCGGGTCGAGATACTGCTGCAGATACCACATCGCTTCGCGCGCTTCATAGCGGGCACGGCTGCGAAGTTGCTCAATGGTCACACTCAGCAATTCGTCAGACGGTGCGGGCCGGCTGGGCATGGAACGCAGGACCTTGGCCGCCAGCCAACGCTGCTGCCAATCATCCGAGTGCAGCGCATCGAGCAGCGGCTGCTCGTCGAAGACGGCGAAGAACGCAAGCGATTGCATCGCCCGCTCCGAGACGCCCGAGGAACCCCCATCCTTCAAATCGTTCACGAGCAGTTGGACGAACAGGGATATCTGCGGATCAGTCAACTGGTGATCCATCGCCCGCCGGCGGATCTCGTCGCGCACTTCCAGCGGTGTGCCGATGCCCAGCAGGCCTTCACCTCGAAGCAGCAGGTCCGTTGGTGTGCATCGCACCAGGGTCATCGCCGACATCGGCGGGTACCGATAGATCAGCAGCCCCGCGATGATGAAGATCGATCCAAGATGGGCCGGCCGCCAGGCGCGCGGCGAGCGGAGCATCTGCCGCGTGCGCTGAATGCCGCGGCCGCATTCAGGGCAGATGATTGGACGACCCGGTTCAAATCGATGGCCGGACAGGTCGTATCCGCAGCGCGGCTTGAACACCATCCACACCGGCATGAGGCGCTGCCGCCAGCGCAGGCACGGGCCGGGGCAGAGCTGACGTCGCGCCGCGCGCAGCCACATCCAGCATCGCAGCATGATCAGCAGGATGCCAACGGACGCCAGGATGCCGGGAACGACGAACGCCACGACGCACTCCGGCATGCTCATCGGCGCCGCACCGCGGTCCGGCTGCAGGAATCGCCCGTGGCGGCCGCGTCCGGAATCGACCAGGAATATCCCAGGGGCGCCGCCGGTTCTCTTCCTCGCGGCCCGATTTGCGGTCAGAGAGCCGCAGACCGCGCGTCAGCGATAGCATCCAGCCACGCGTCTGACAGGAGTCTGCAATGTTCAGCCACCTTCGGTGGATCGTGCTTTCGACGGCCCTGTGCGCATGCAGCCTGTTCGCCGCAGCGTGCAGCCCCGGTTCGCCGGACGGCCGTGCCATCTCACCCGCTGCGTTGAGCGGTCAGACGCCAACTGCATCTCCCTCACCCGATCAGGATCTACCATCCATGGTGCGTGTCAGCGTGTTCAATTCCGCCGGCGAACTGGTCGCCGTCGATTCGCCTCGCGTGGTCAAGACCGATGCCCAGTGGAAGGCGCAACTCACGCCCGAGCAGTACACCATCGCCCGGGCCAAGGGCACCGAGCGTGCCTTCTGCGGCACGCTGCTCGACAACCACCTCGACGGCGTCTACACCTGCATCTGCTGCGGCCTGCCGCTGTTCGCGTCCAATTCCAAGTTCAACTCCGGCACCGGCTGGCC
>DATKJG010000103.1:0-5351 GCA_035543215.1 Phycisphaerales bacterium
GGAATTGAAGAGTTCATCCAGCCCGGCACACGCCGAATTGATCGCGCGGAGTGCATCGATGAAAGCGGCGATTGTCGCTGAGGATGAGCGCGAGAACGGGCGGCGAGCGCTACTGAATCTCGGCCACACCTTCGCGCACGCGATCGAATCGATTGCCGCATTGAATGTGCGGCACGGCGAAGCGGTCGCCATCGGCCTCAACGCCGCCGCTCAGGTCGCACGGGAGATGGCTCGCATCAGCGATGATGAGAAGAATGCGATCATCAGCACGCTCATCAGGTGCGATCTGACGTTGACGTTGCCGGACCGTGCATCGATCGTGCATCTGATGCGGGCGATGACCTTCGACAAGAAGTCGATGAACGGCCGCATGCGTCTCGTGCTGCCACGCGGCATCGGCTCAGCCGATGTCGTCGACGACGTGCCCGAGGCGCTGGTGCGCGACGCATGGCGCGTGGTCGGAGCCAGCGCATGAGCGCGGCCGCGGTCGCACCGCTGCCGGTGCATTCGCGCCCGTGGCAACGCGTCGTCATCGCCGCTTCGATCGCGCTGCTGCTGGCCATGATGGTGCTGCGCTACCTGGGCCCCAGCGACCTGTACGATCAGACCCAGCCCAAGACGATCTCGTACACCACCGACATCATCGTGCACGGCGGCACGCACTGGATTCTGCCGGTCGAGCGCGGCGAACTGCCCGCGACCAAGCCGCCGCTGTACAACTGGCTCGCCGTCCCTGCCGTGAAATGGCTGGGTTTCAACAGCGAAATCGGCCACAAACTGCCGAGTACTGCCGCGATGCTGGCCTGCTGGCTGATCATCGTGCGACTTGGCCGGCGACTGGGGCGCGAGCACGACGGCGACGAGTCGCTCGGCTGGATCGCGGGCCTGATCCTCATCTCGTCTTACGCGATCTTCAAACTCGGTTACCTCGTGCGGCCGGACATGCTGCTGACACTGTGGCTGCTGATCGCGTGGGTGTGTGCAACCGCTGCGTTCATGCGCCAGCGCGTCAGTGGCACGGCCAATGCTGTCTTCTGGCTGGCTATCACGCTCGCTGGATTAACCAAGGGGCCGGCTGTGCTGGTGATGATGGTCTACATCATCCTCGCGGCGCGAGTCATCGGCGGGCGCTGGAGCGCGATTCGCCTGCTGCATCCGATTCCCGGCGGGCTGATCGCGCTGCTTGTGTTCGCCGCGTGGGTCTTCGCCGTCTGGAAGATCAATCCTGAGCATCTCAAGCAGGAACTGTGGTTCAACGAGCTCTACGGCCGTTTCACCGGCGCAGGCGCCGAGGGCACGCACGGCCGCAGCCGCTTCTGGCTGAGCGAGGTGCATTATCAATCGTTCTATTTCACGACGCGCTTCGTGCCGTGGTCGTTCGTTGCGGCCGTCGGGGCGATCGCGCTCTGGTGGCGGCGCCGCACACGCGGCGACGCGCCGCAGTCAACACTCGAACGCTGGATGTGGGCATCGCTGCTGTTTGTTCTGATCGTCGTGGGCCTGTTCAGCTTCAGCGTGGGCAAGCGGGCCGACTACGTCGCGGTCGCCTACCCGCAGACAGCGCTGCTGGCAGCATGGTGGCTGCTCTACGCCTGGCCGCGCATCGGGCTGCGCTGGCCGTGGCTGACGCCGCTCGCTGCCGCGCTCAATCTCGCATCCATCAGCATCTACGATCACAAGCAGATCTGGGCCCCCATTCCCGGCTTCGGTGATGCCATCAAGGCCTTCGTCGATGATGCGACCAAGGCGATGGCGGATGAGCCCTTGCCGATTCTCAACTGCTCAGCCGGCCAGTCGCATCTGCAGGCGGTGTTGGGAATCGCTGAGGACGATCAGCGCCGGCAGATCCCCGACATGATCGCTGGCGGCCGTCGCTTCTGGGTGCTGGCCGGCCGCACGCAGAAGGAGCCGTATGAGTTCGATTTGTGGCTGCAGCAGCGCGGCCTTCGCGCGACGGCCGCAGAGGTCGTGCGCTCCGGCGAGTTGCCGCGCTCCCACGGCTGGCCGGCGCAGGTGACGTTGTGGCGCGTGACGCCCGACGCCGACGTCCGTTAGACCGGGCTTTTCCCCGGGGATGCGCGTCGACCCGCGCTTGAGCGCGCCATGACGAACAGCGCGGTCCCCCGCCAGAGCAAGGGGGCTCACGGAGACGCGATCGCGCGCTGATTCAAGCGCCGCGAATCCGCGTTCCGATAAATGAGTCGAGGCGCAATCTCCGCGCGTTCGCCCCGCGCGGACGCCTCGCTGTTGGCTCAGACCGGCCCCCGACGGCCACCGGCCCACGACCACGTCCGGACAACGCTCAGGCAAGGAAGCCTTTCGTGCGCACCATCGCGATCGTCAATCAGAAGGGAGGCTGCGGCAAGACCACCACCGCAATCAACCTTGCCGCGCTCTACGCCCGGCGCGGCATGCGGACGCTGCTGGTGGACATGGATCCGCAATCGCATTGTGCCGCGGGACTGGGTGTGCCCGAGGCGCGCATCGAGTTCACCATCGGCCAGGCGCTGCTCGCCGAGCATGCGAACTTCAATCCCGCCGGGCTGGTGTGGGAGGTCAGCCGCAACCTGCACCTGGCCCCCAGCACCATGACGCTGGCGGCGCTCGAAGCGCCCGGCGGCGGTTTGCACGCGCTGCCTGACAAGGATCGCCGCCTCGAAAACCTGCTCAACGCCATCGCGCCGCACTACGACCGTTGCCTGATCGACTGTTCGCCGACGATCGGCCTGCTCACGTTCAACGCGCTGCGGGCCGCCCGCGAGACACTCATTCCCGTCGAGACCGGGTTCTTCTCCTTGCGCGGCGCGGCGAAGCAATGGAATACGATTCAGCGCCTGATCCAGCACATCGGCCGGCCCATCGCCTGCCACATGCTGGCGACGCTGCACAATCCCGATTCGCGTCTGGCGACGAACATCCTCAACGCGCTGCGGCGCGAGTTTGCCGGGCAGATCATGCCCACGGTGATTCGCGAGCACGAGGTGCTGCGCGAGGCGACGAGTTTCGGTCAGCCCGTGCTCGAGTACGCGCCGGATTCGGAAGCCTGCCGCGATTTCGAGGCGATGGCCGACTGGCTCGAGGAGCACAGCATCCGGCCGCAGATTCAGATCGAGGTGATGCCGGGGGCCGCGGCCTTCACCAACGGCGCGCCCCAGCCGACGTTCGTCGCGGAGGACACGAGCGCTCGCGTTCAGATGGGCGTGACCGCAACTCTCGCCCCGCCACAGCCGCCGCAGCCGCGATCGCCGTCGATCTCGTTCGCTCCGCCGCCTGCGCACCCCGCTCCCGCACTGCCCCTGGGATCGCGGGCTGCCGAACTGGCGCGGCGCGTCACCGACTTGCGTGGCCGAACGCGCTCGACGCTCGAATCGGTTGCGGCCGTCATCGATGACGCTCCCCCTGCCGCGCTGACGCCTGATGAAGCGGTCTCGCTCGTCGGCGATCAGCCCGTCGAAATCGAACAACCGCCAGTGAGCCCGCTGCTCGACGAGCACCTCATGGGCGTGCGCTCCACCGCGCATGGTGTGCTCTTCCTGCAGCCCATCGGCGAGCGTCGCACGATCAGCATCGCCGGCGACTTCAACGGCTGGTCGCCCGACGCTCATCCCATGCGCTGCCGGGCCGATGCGGGCGTGTTCGAATGCGTCATCGTTCTGCCGCCCGGCCGCCATCACTATCGCCTGGTGATCGACGGCCGCTGGGTCGCCGACGCCTACAACCCCGAGCAACTCGTGAACCCCTACGGCGAGCCGATCAGTTTCATCGACGTCGCGCCGTGACCTCGAAGAGCAAGGAGAAAAGAAGCCACGGACGGACATGCATGCCCACACAGACACGCCGAAACGCCATTCGTTCGTGCTGAATCCGTGGTTGCTTTGAGTCATGAACAACCGAATCGATCCATTTGATGAACTTGCGGCGATGTTCCTGACCGCGCCGCAGCCGCAGGCGCCTGCCGCTGCGCCGCCATCGCCATCGATGTCGATGCGCCAGCCCGCGATGACCGCCGCGCAACAGATGCCGTCCAGCCCGCACGCGACGATGACCGAACTGCTGGTCGTCGGCCACCTGCCTGTGCGGGCCGGACTGTGGCTGGTGCCGTACGCCGACCTGCTGGCGCGGCAGATGGGCACGGTGTGCCTGGTCCGCCTCGACAGCCAGGAGCCGACGTTGCAACTGCTCCGCGCGCCGGAGTCGATGGCGACCGCGCCGCTGCGCATGTCGCTGCAGCAGACGATCGCGCACCTGGCGAATTGCGTGGACGTGTGGATGCTGCGCGGCAGCGAAGGACTCTCGGCCAATGACGCCATCGACTGCGGCACCGATCGCATCACCATCCTCTCCAGCGCCGATGAAGCGGCCGTCGTCGCCGCGTATCAGACGATCAAGGAACTGGCCCAGGCGGCCGAGCATCCCAATCGCTCGCTCCCGGCGATCGGCATGGCGATGGTCGGCTGCGACGCCGACGCCGCCGCCGCGGTTATCGATCGGCTCTGTCGAACGAGCCTCAGTTTCCTTGGCGTGGAGGTGAAACTCGTGGCATTACTTCCGCGCATGGATGCCGGCATCAAGTGCACACGCTACGTGACATTCGGGGCCGAGGCATCGCCCAGCGCGCTCACCGTCAGCCAATGGCTGCAGCAGGCGAAGGCGCAGGAGCGCACCGCGGCGCCGGCGGCGATGGCTCCGCCAATACTCGAGACTGCGATGCCCGAACAGCCCGCGGTCATCGGCCGCATTGCGCCGCCCCCGGAAACGTTCGTGCACGATGCGCGGCGCATCCTTCGCGCGCCATCGCATGAATACGCTGAGCCGCCGGCCGCATCATCATCATTGCCACCACCCCCAGCGCCGCCGCCGAATCAATCGCCGGCATCGCGACCTGCGCCTCTGGTGACCGAGGCCGAGCGCCAAGACCTGCTTAGCGCCATCGCGCCGGGCGTGAGCGGAGCCAAACTGCCGCCCAAGGTCGTCATCGATCTCGAACACAAGCCCGCGCCGCCGCAGCGGCCGATCATCGAGCCCGATGACCACGGCCAGCCGATTCCGCTGGCGAAGTTCGTTGCCGGTCTGAACGCGCTGCCGCTGCGCCCGCCCGGCCATGAGCGTGTCGAAATCGCCGTGGATGAGCACGGCCGCCTGCACCTGCTCGCGCGTGAAAGCAACCTGCGCGATTTGCCGGTCGTGGAGCGCTGGGCCCATGCGCATCGCGAGATCCTGGCGATGGCCTGCCAGCAGCATCGCTTCGACCCGGTGGGCGCGACAATCTGCCACGTCTTCAGCGCCGAGCCCGCGACGCTCGCCGACCTGCACGGCTCGAACCTGCGCCTGCACGTGCTCGCCCCCGTGAC
>DATKJG010000104.1:0-2470 GCA_035543215.1 Phycisphaerales bacterium
GCAAAAAAGCACGCAATGCCCGGAATGCGGGACGCCGCGCGATCCATTGCCTTCGAGATCGCAGGAGGATCAGGCGGCAGCGACAGACAAGAGTCGATCGTGAAACGCTCCACGCCGTACATCCCGCGCTGGCTCTGGCTCAATCACGTTCCCACCGGGCTGACTTTGACGGCCGAGCAGCGGGCCAAGTTGCGCCGGCGCGTGCGCGGCAAGCGCGGCGGCAAATTGCGCGGGCCCGGCGTGGGACGAACGATTCTCCTGCGGCTCGTGCCCGCGACCGTCGCGCTGTGCACGCTCTTCACCATCTGGCTCCTGTGGCTGGTCAAGGTGCGGCTGCCACCCGCACGCTTCGCCATCACCAACATTCTCGGCATTCTCCTCTTTCATGCGATGACATGGGTCATCATCGCCTGGTCCATCAATCGCGCCATGGCGCCGATCGTGTGGCGGGCACTCAATCAGATGGGATTCCGCGTGTGCGAAGGGTGCGGCTACATCATTGACTACCTGCCGCTCGACACATCGAAATGTCCGGAATGCGGTAAGGCGCTCCATCCGCCGACCAACGCGCCGTCGTGATGCCTCGAAACGGAATCCGCATGCGCTGGCACATGTACATCTCCAGATTCCTCTTCGGCTTCAGCCACGCCGAGCGCCCGCTGACCCAGTCGCAGCGAACGGCGTATGACAAGCGCGTGCGCGAACTGGCCCGGAACGATCGCTGGGGGTATGCCACGTCGATCCTGCCGGGCATGGTCGCGATCGCTGCAATTCCATTCTGGGTCAGGCTGCAGCAGCACGTGTCGTTCCCGCTGCAGGTCGGAGCGCAGATCGCCTTCGGGGTGTGCGTATTCATCTATTCGGTGTACCTGATTCGATGGAAACACCTGCGGCATGGCGCCCGCGCCCTGCGCGAACTTGGATTCGCCGACATCTGCGCACGCTGCGGCTACGACCTGAGCCGACAGCCCGAAGCCGAAGGCCGCTGTCCGGAGTGCGGCGAAGCGTTCAGCCAATTTCACCAAGACAAAACCTCATCCACAGGTCAGCCGTGAGCCGGGCCGCGTCGCGTTGCACGCCAGCGCGGCTTGCCCAGTCGCAGATGCTGCTGATGTCGCGCGCCAGCAGCACCTGTGCGGCCGGGTTGAGCCGCGGGTCTACCGACTGCGGCAGGTCGATGATCACCGCGTGCCCGGCATGCCACATCACGTTGAACGGCGAGAGGTCGCCGTGCACGACGTGCAAATCGAGCATCGCCTCGATGTTCCACAGGAGTCGATCGACGACGACGCGGGCAGCATCGCGATCGATCCCGGCCGCATGCAGCATCGCCGAGGGGCCGCGCTCATCGCCGAGAAACGGCATGAGGATCGCGCGCTCGCCGCGCGCGATCGGTTGTGGCACATCCAGTCCGGCGCTGTGCAGGCGCTGCATGATCGACCACTCGTTGTCGATCCACAGCGCCTGTTCCATCTCGAGGCCGAAGGCGGTGCGGTTCTCCGCGGCCCGTTTGGCGCGGCCTTCGCGCGCCAGGTGCACGCGGCCGGCCTGGTACACCGCCGAGTTGCGGAAGCGGCGCGTCGCCAGGTCGCGATAGACCTTGGCCGCCAGAAGCGAACCGTCGGCTGAATCGCAGCAGAACACCGTCGCCTCCTTGCCGCTCTTGACCTCGTACAACACCTCCCTGATCAGGCCAGCGTCGAACAGATCCGAAAGCCCATCCACAATGCGCACCGAACGATTGTCAGCCGACATGGCTGGAGGTCTCCATACCAAGGATGCACAGAGCCCCGGGTTGCCGGGGAACGCGCGGAAGATCGGAACCATCAGGATGTGTGGAGAGCCCCGCTGACCAGCGCCAGCGAAGTCGCAGCGCGATTGAATACGAATCAATTGCGCGCAGCGACAACCCAGCCGCATCGAGTGCGACCGCCCGAGTGCGCAATCACGCTTACAGAATCATGTGAGATGAAATCTGCGCATGCCACAACTGCGAACGAGCGGCGACCCGAAGGTCAGCGAGTTGTGCGGGCAATGGCAGGCATCCGGCGATAGTGTAGCCGCGAGGCTGGCCCGATGGCGATCTACACATTCCGCATGAAATTCGCCACATGGGCGAAGCGCTGATCGAGAAACGCGCGAATCTCGCCGCTGACGCCGCGCTCGTCGAGCGCGCTCTTCATGCACGCCAGCCACAGATCGCGCTCGGCCTCGCCGATGGGAAACGGCATGTGCCGGCCGCGCAGGCGCGGGTGGCCGTACTTCTGCATGTACAGTTCCGGCCCGCCCAGCCAGCCGCACAGGAACTCGTAGAGTTTCTCGCGCGCCTCATCGAGCGTCGGCTTGTGCAACGACCGGATGCGCGCGAACGCTGGGTCGCGATCCATCGTTTCATAGAACGTCGTGACCAGCGCCCGCACCGCCCCATCGCCTCCCAGCGCGTTGTACGGCGTGTTCTGCGCGTTGAACG
>DATKJG010000105.1:0-2629 GCA_035543215.1 Phycisphaerales bacterium
ATTCCGACCTGCTGAATCATTTCGGAGCCGCGTCGATCACCCGCTATGACCAGTCGTGGTCCGAATCGATGGTGCGATTCCTCGTCAGCCTGCCGGTGCGCGGCGTGCTGATCATCATCTTCCTGGTGTGCCTGTTCATCGAGATCGCGGCGCCGGGCATCGGCATATTCGGCACGGTCGCGGCGGTGGCGCTGCTGGTGCTCATCGGCGCGCCGGCCCTGGCGGGCATGGCCGAGTGGTGGGAGGTCGTGCTGATCGTTGCCGGCCTGGCCCTGGTGCTCGCGGAACTGTTTCTGATTCCCGGCACGGGCCTCGCGGGTGTCGGTGGAGTCCTCTGTCTGCTGGTGGGGCTGGTCGCGACCTTCGTTTCGGGCGATCTCTCGAGCGAGCAGGGGCAGACGCAGATGTGGACGGGCCTCGCCACGACCTTGACATCGATCTTCGGCGCAGGCGTGATCATGTGGCTGATCTCGCGGCAGCTCCATTCATTCCCGGTCATCAATCGCCTGATCCTGCACGAGGCGCTGCCGGCCCCCGCTGGGCAGCAGACGGACGAACCGACGAGCCTGCTGCAGGCGATGGGAGGCGCGTCCGCGCCGCGCCTGCACGTCAACGATGTCGGCTCCGCCGTGACCGACCTGCGGCCGGCGGGACGGGCCAATTTCGACGGAAGGCTGCTCGACGTGCAATCGACCGGCGCGTACATTCCGCGCGGCGCCTCGGTCCGCGTCGTCGCTGTCGAAGGCATGGTCATTGAAGTGGAGGAACATCAGGCATGAATCGCTGGTTGCTCACGATGCTGGCCCAGGCAGGCGGCGCCGCGGCGACGGCCGGCGACAACGACGCGGCGCTTCTGTGGGCCATCGCGCTGCTGGGCGCTTCCATTGTGCTGCTGTTTCTCGAGCTGTTCGTACCCTCAGGCGGATTGATCGGCGTACTGGCGGGCATCGCCGCGATCTGCTCGGTCATCGCCTTCTTCCGCTACGACCTGACCTGGGGCCTCGTGGCCACCGGCATGTACCTGCTGCTGGGGCCGATCGCGGTGATCTACGGCCTGCGGTGGTGGCTCAACTCGCCGATGGGCAGGCGCATGATCCTGCGCGGGCCCGATGACGCGGCCGATGCGCTCGACCCGGACACGCCCGCGCCGATGTCGCCCGAGCATGCGCGGCGCGAGCGCCAGGCGCAACTGCGGCAACTCATCGGGGCGCATGGCGTGGCGCTGACGGTGTTGCGGCCCGTGGGAACAGTGAAAATCGAAGGCCAGCGTCTGGATGCGCTGGCGGAATCGGGCGTGATCGAATCGGGCACGCCGATCGTGGTCACGGACGTGTACGACAACCAGGTGAAGGTGCGACGGGCCGACTGAGCCTCTGTCGAGGCATCGACGCTGTTGCGGACGGCAGTGTCGTGTTGCGTCCGGCCGATTCCGCGTAGGCTATGGGAGGTTGGCATCGAATGAATCGCTTGAAGGAGTCCCCATGAGTTCCCTGCTGTTGGCTGCGTCGAACACATTCTGGATGGTCGCCGGCATCGTCCTCGGGCTGGTCCTGCTCATCATCATCGTGCTGGTGCTGCAATACCTCAGCCTGTGGGTTCAGGCGCTGGTCTCAGGCGCGCCGGTGCGGCTGGTGGATCTCATCATGATGCGCTTCCGCAAGGTCGATCCCAAGGTGATCGTCTTCAACCGTATCAGCGCCAAGAAGGCCGGGCTGGAAATCAGCACCAACCAACTGGAGAGCCACTATCTCGCAGGCGGGCGCGTGACCAATGTCGTGCGCGCCATGATCGCCGCTGACAAGGCCAAGATCGACCTGCCATGGAGCGCCGCGACGGCGATCGATCTCGCGGGACGCGACATCCTCGACGCCGTCAAAACCTCCGTCGATCCCAAGGTGATCGACTGTCCCAGCGCCTCGTCCGGCAAGCAGACGATCGACGCGGTGGCCAAGGACGGCATCCAACTCAAGGCCAAGGCCCGCGTCACCGTGCGCACCAACATCACGCGGCTGGTGGGCGGAGCGACCGAGGAAACCATCATCGCGCGCGTGGGCGAAGGCATCGTCTCGGCCATCGGCTCCTCCGCTTCGCACAAGGAGGTGCTGGAGAATCCCGACCGCATCTCCAAGGCGGTGCTGCACAAGGGTCTGGACTCCGGCACGGCGTTCGAGATTCTGTCGATCGACATCGCCGACGTGGATGTGGGCGACAACATCGGCGCCAACCTGCAGGCGCACCAGGCCGAGGCCGACAAGAAGCGCTTCCAGGCCGAGGCCGAGAAGCGAAGAGCCATGGCCGTGGCCCAGGAGACCGAGTTCATGGCCGAGGCGCAGAAGAACCGCGCCTTGGTGATCCTGGCCGAGGCCGAGGTTCCCAAGGCGATGGCCGAGGCGTTCCGCTCCGGCAACATGGGCATCATGGATTACTACCGCATGAAGAACGTGGTCGCCGACACCAACATGCGCGAGTCGATCGCCGGCGGCGGCACCAGCGGGTCGCAGAAAACCTGACGTATCCGCAGGCCGTGTCCACGCTTCACATCGTCATCCCCGTGTTCAACGAGCGCGGCACGCTGGCGGAACTTGTGCAGCGCGTGCTGCAGACGACGTTGCCTGACGGATGGGATCGG
>DATKJG010000106.1:0-3223 GCA_035543215.1 Phycisphaerales bacterium
ATCAGCGGGTCAATTCGCGATTGTGAAATCGCCGGCCACCCCTCCCCCATTACAATCATGCGACGGTCGTTGGCTGCGCCATCGTCGCGCGCCTCGGCCGCCGCATGCTCTGGAGGTGATCATGTCTCGGCAATCCTGGCATCAACGGGCGCTGCTGGCGCTCGCGGTCCTCGTCGTCGGCAGCGTCGTTGTTGTCAACCGTGCCCATGCCCAGGGCACGATGGGGATGCTGCCCGGGCCCATCTCGACGACCGAACTTGATGGCTACGCGCAGCGCCTGCAGTTGAGCCCACAGCAGCGCCGCGGCCTCGATGCCCTGCATGACCAGTACAAGCAGGAGTTCCGCGCCCTGCGCGAAGGCGAGATCGCCGCGTTCCTCGCCAAGATGCGCGAGATGGATGGCGGCGCGCTGCCCAAGCGCAAGATGATCGAGGACTTCCTGGAGCAGATGGACGCGCTGTCGCGCAAGATCGCGTCGCTCGACAACCGCTTCTTCGACCAGTTGCCCGCGTCATTGACCGAGGAGCAGTTGACGATGATGCCGCGCGTGCGCCTCGCCCGGCAGCGCGGCCGCATGGAGAACATGCAGATCATGTGGATGGGCGGCGAGCGCCCGCTGGATGTCAGCGCCCTCGCGTTCGGCATGGAACTGTCGGACGCCGATCGCACCACGGCCGACCCCGTGCTCTCCCAGTACGAGACCAAACTGACCTCGGAGATGGAGAAACTCTACGAGCACTCGCACAAGACCATCATGGGCATGTACGAGGCGCTGGAGAAACTCGGTATCGATGAGACCGCGGCCCAGGATCCCGAGCAGATGGAAAAGGTCGGCCAGGCCATGCAGCAGATCTGGATGGACATGATGGCCAAGACCAGCGAGAAACTTCGCGAGGTCTCGGACCTGAACGAACGCACGCAGAAGAGCATCACCGCATCGCTCTCGCCCGAAGGCGCGCGGACGTTCCGCAATCAGTACTACCGTCACGCCTACGCCGAGGCGACCTTCGCGCTGTATTCGCACGACTACGTCTTCGCGCCGGCCCTGAAGCGCGATGACCTGACGCCCGAGCAGCGCACCGCGATCGGCGAGATCCGCGACGAGATGCAGCGCAAACTCGACGCGATTCTCGATGAAGCGGTGGCCCAGATCCTCGAGTATCGGCGCAGCGTCAATCCCTTCGAATACAGCCAGGAGCGGGCCCAGAAGTATCAGGAGGAGCAGAACGCGCTGCGGCAGAAGGCCGACGAGGCCCGCCTCGCCGCCAACACCGCGCTCGAAGCAGCCCTTGGCAAGGACCTGCTCGACAAGATCGGCCGCCTGAAATCGGCGGGCGAGGAGCCGCAGGAGGAAATGATCGTCGACGCCGGTGGCGACATGGCCACTATGGTGCAGACGCTCGAGACGCCGTCGGAAAACGACAACGAGGACTTCGCCTGGGGCATGGATCAGTTCCTGCCGCCGGCCATCAGCGAGGCGGACATCAAGGAGTATTCCGATCGGCTCGAACTCACCGAGGAACAGCGCTCGGTCGTGCACGACCTGTATCAGACCTACAGCCAGTCATTCCAGAAACTCAGCGAGAACGAGATCGGCCGTCTGCAGAAGGCCACGACGTCGATGTGGCAGTGGAATGAGCAGACGCAGACCAGCACGGCCCCGACTTCCGAGGCGATCAACGAGACCTACAAGTTGCGCTCCGCGGCCCTGGAGGCGATCAGGAAGACTGACGAGTCGTTCTTCGGCGAAATGGAGGTCGGCGCGCTGACACCCGAGCAGGCCAAGGGCCTGCAGCGCGTGAAGGCGGCCCGCGAGCGCGCCACGTACAACCGCGGCGCGTACTACTGGGGCGGCGACAACAACGAGGGAGCGATCGACCTCTCGCGCCTGGTGCTGCGCCGCCGATCCATGGTGCCGCCGGAGCAGTGGAAGAGCATCGATGCGGAACTCGAGAAGTACGAGCAGGCCGCGCTGCCGCTGTTCAAGGATCGATACGCCCGATCGCTCGACGCCCAGAAGGTGCAGGAGCAGTGGCAGGCGGAGATCACGCGGGCCCAGGCCGCCGGCGACATGAACAACGTGAAACTCGGCATGCGCTACCAGGAGATGATGCGCGAGCCGCAGGAGGCGCTAGGCAAGGCCAGTGACGCCGTCGGCTCGCTCAATCGCAAGACGATGGACAGCATCATCGCCCTGCTGCCATCGGAGGCGAGCGGCACGCTTCGCAGCGAATACAACCGGCGGGCCTACCCCGGCGTGTACAACGATGACGGCTGCGTCGAGAAACACCTCGACCGCGCGCGGGCCCTGACCGATCTTTCGCCCGAGCAGGCCCAGCAACTGGCCGACGCCGCGGCCGCGTACTACCCCGCCTATTCATCGATCTGCCAGGAGATGGTCACGACCAGCGCGGGCTCGCAGCGCAACCCGTGGATGGCAGGCGTGGCCGATGAGGAAGGCGCGAAGGAGTGGCAGAAGCGCGAGGAGACGTTGGCGAGGCTGCGCTTCGACCGCAGCGAACTCAACGCCCGTGCGGCGAGCCAGATCAGGTCGATCCTGACCGAGGAGCAGTTGAAGCGCCTCGGCGGCCTGCCGAACATCGGCGAACAGCGCGACTTCGACTTCTGACGCACGGTCGCTCACGACTTCGTCGTAACCAGCGTGAAGCGGTGCACAAGGTGGCGGCGCCAGCGCGCCTTGTGCCAGCCGGCGCGCTGGGCGAGATCGATCGCCTCGGCCTTCGTGAAGCCCGCCTGCACGCTCACGATTGCATCGTGCCTGACGATCGCCGGCGCACCGATAAGAAACGGCGCGAGCATCGTGCGCGGGAAGCGCACGCGCACCAGGTCGTTCCAGATCACACCGCGGCCGGCCAGGCGATCCATGATGCGCAGCACCGTCATCACCTCGATGTCCTGCAGGTGGTGCAGGAACAGCCCGGCGTGGGCGTAGTCGAACGAACCTGATTCGAACATGTCGGTCAGGCGCAGCGCATCGCCCTGCACGATATCGACGTCGGCCCCGCCGCCATTGCCGCCGTGCTCGCGCAGGTACGCTCGTGCCAGGTCGCATGTCACCGGGTGAAGATCGACCGCCGTGATGTGCACGCGATGCCCGGCCGCTCGCGCCCAACGCGCGATTGCCAGCGGAATGTCAGCCGAGCCGGTTCCGACGTCGAGGATGCGCACGGGCGCGCCGTTGCGCGGCCAGTCCTGCGCCCAA
>DATKJG010000107.1:0-8952 GCA_035543215.1 Phycisphaerales bacterium
ATGACAATGATCGCTGCAGCTGCCTGGCCCTTGAGTCGCTTCATCGATTCCTCCCATCGGCAGGTGATGGCGATGCGAGCAGATTCTGAAGTTGGATGCGCGTAAGCCTCGAAACAGGCTCGCCCGTGGCGAGATTGACGCGGGTTTCGAACTGCGATCGCTGCGGGCAGCGCGTGAGCGTGATGCGCACGCCGCCTTCGTCGCGCCACTGCATCTGCGAGAGTCTTCCGCCCCCACTGTCGGCTCCGCCAACGGTGTCCAAGGTTGGAAATGTCGCGTCAGGCGCGGCGTAGCCGAACTCCGCGAGGGCGCGAGCGATCTCGCCAATCTCGACCGTCGTGAGAATGCGAAAGCGCAATTCAGGATCGCCGTCGAAGTGACCTTCAGCAGCGCGGCCGACCAGCAGCGTCTCGCTGTCCGGAATCGCGGTCTGGATCGTGGACATCAAGTCTTCCGCCAGTTCCAGCCACGAGCGAATCTGTCCGCGATACGCCGCCTCGCCCATCGCTTGCATGTCCATCGCCTGCGCGTGCTGGCGAATGCGCTGATTGCTCGGCCGACCTCGCCCCCCACGCGCCGCTGCCGAACCGGTTCGATCGTTCATGGCATACGTGGCGAGGCGCCGCGCCTCATCCAGATCGGCGGCGCGGCCGGCAGCCAGCAGGCGCGCAGCCTCGCGCGCAATCTGGTCTGCGACCTTGGACGAATCCTGGCGACGCGATCGAGGCATGCCGGCAGTATTGTTGCACATGTTCCGGCGTGCGAGTCAACGCGGTGGCTGATTCGAGCACAGCTACTTACGCTATGGCGTGCGTTTGAGCAGGCTCTACCTCTGGACCATCGCCGGAACGGTGGCTGCCGGCGTGGCGGCGCTGGCCAACGAATTCCTCGGCATCATCTACGCGCGCGACCTGGGCGAGGTCCTCTTCGTCTGCATGATCCTGACGCTTGGTTACGCGATCGTCGGCCTTGCGTGCGCAACGGTGTACGAGCGCGGCAAGTCGCCGGGGCTGATGCGATCAGGCATGATCGTCGGCCTGGTGGCGCTGGTGGGCTGGTTCGCAGCCCTGCTCGTGCCGCCGTTGCGCGAGGAGTTCGACACAGTGCGCGTGGTCATCTGGCCGACCGTGTGGGCGTGCCTGATGATGCTCGTCGGCGTGCTGCTGCTCCTGCCCATGTACGACGGCTGGCGCTGGTGGCTGCGCGGCGTGACGCTGTGCCTGCTGGGGGCATTCGGACTTTTCATCGCCGGCGCGGTGACGTTTTATCCATACCCACCCATGGTTGGCTCATGGGAGAGCGCGGCATGGGAGCAGTTGCAGCGATATGAGGAAGGGGCGTACCAGATCGGCGGGGCGATTGCGCTCTTGGCGGGCGGTGCACTGGCGACCACGCTGATCGCCGGCATCATGCACGCCATATCCGGCCGCGCGAAGCAGATTGCCACCGTGCGCACGCCGTACTGGCTGCGCTGCCCGCGCTGCGGCCGCGCGCAGCAGGCCGTGACGGGCGAGTATCACTGCACGCAATGTCGGTTGCGCACAAAGGTGGAGTTCACGTGAGCGAGCCTCGGTCACAGCTGGCGTTGAGCGTGCAGCGATGCTTGATCGCGCTGTTGGTTGCGAGCATCGCATTCACGGCGGTGGCGGGCGCTGTCCAGATCCTTGCCGGCGCATCCGACGACGCTCTCGCGGTCTGGCTCGGGGCGCCGGCGATCGCGGCCTTGGGCTTCGCGTTGTTGCTGACATTCACGATCGTGCTCGGACGCGGCGCAAGCACGGTCATCTTCGCTGCATCGGTGCCGGGAATCATGCTGGCATCGGGCGGGACGATCTGCATCATCGCCTTGTTGACAGGCTCGGACCACGTCGACGGCGATGCTGAACAGGCGCTGGTCAGAGGAGGTGCGATCAGCCTCGCCATCGCGGTCGCACTCGCCTACACCGCAGCACTGGCGATGGTGCGCACGCGCTCAAGCCTGGTTCGCGGCATGGCCATCGTCACGGGCCTATGCGCCTGGACGGCGGCAGGCATCCTGAGCGTGCTCCTGCTCGCGGAGTGGATCGGTGAGAGCGATTTCGGCCTGATGATCATGCTCCTGATCGGCTTCAGCATCTTCTTCATACTGACGATCGTGGGCACGATCGCGGTGCCCATCGCCGTCAGCGCGGCAGCGAAGAAGCAGGAGGCGCCCGAGTCGATCGACCCGCGCGTGCGCATCGACCTGGGCTGCCCGAAATGCGGCACGCGGCAGACGCACAAGCCCGGTTTCGCGCGCTGCAGCGGATGCGGCGCAAGTCTGTTCATCGAAGTCGAGGAGCCGCGCTGCGAGTGCGGATACCTGCTCTACAAATTGACCGGCGACGCCTGCCCGGAGTGCGGGCGGGCGGTCGCTGCGGTCAGCGCAATCGCGAGTGTGTGAATGGAATCGGCACCGCGAACCATGGCTGAGGCTGCCGCCGACGCCGACACCGTTGGCAGCCGATTGCGATGCGCCGGCACTTTCGACATCCGGTACGGCTCCAACCGGTTCGCACGACTGCTGGCGCTGACGTTGCGACTTCCCGAGGAAGGATCAAATCTGTCGACGACACTTCGGATCGCGTCGATGCCCGACGGCGGCGAGCGATGGCATCGCCGATTCGGCGCATCGGCCTTGACCACGACACAGCGAACGCTCGACAACGGCTGGATGTCGGAGCAATTCCAATGCCTCGAACTGCGCTTTCGCGTTGATCGCACGCCGGTCAGCGTTCATCATGTGCAGATGAACGCCGCGTGCCGATTCGCATCGCTGCGAGTTCCATTGCCGCGCTGGCTCGCGCCGCAGGTCGCCGGCAGCGAGACGGCGACCTCCGCGCCCAATCGGATTCGAGTGCAGGTCGAGGTTCGCATGCCGCTGCTCGGTGTTCTGCTCGCGTATGACGGCGTGGTGGACATGCTGGAGCCCTGGCCATGAGCGTGTCGTTGTGTGGGAAGACTGCCGCAGTCCAACAAGGGCCATCAGGTTGACGCATTGACCGTGAGCGTCACGCCTTCGGCATGCTCATGGTGCGCCTCCCCAGTCTTGCTCCCTTGCACGTGCAGCCGCTGGGCACGGAGCGTTGACCAATCGGTGACGCGCACGTCAGGTGATTCGCCGTTGTCGTGCAGTCTCAGCAGGTTGTAGGCGTTGTCGCGCTGGGCTGGCACGAAGCCGGCGTCGCGAATCAAGCGGCAGATCATCGCTTCGTTCAGACAGTAGGTCGTGCCCGCCGCGCTCACCACGTTCTCCTCCATCATCACGCTGCCCATGTCGTTGGCGCCACAGTGCAGGCCGACCTGACCGACGTTCGGCCCCATCGTGACCCAACTGGCCCCGATGGAGTAGATGTTGTCGAGATACAGCCGGCTGAGCGCCTGGGTGCGCAGATACTCGCTCGCGCCGGCCATGCGCACGCGCCGGCCGAACTCGGGGTGCGATTCCTTCTCGCCCGCGCCATCGAGTCTGGCGACGGCATCGCCTGGGAACGGCTGGTTGAGATCATCACCCTCGCCTTCCCCCCACTCCTTCGCGCGGCCCAGCGGCGTGTTCTCGCGCTGGAACGGCCAGGCGATGAAGGCCTTGTATCGCCCCCCTCCACCGCTTGCGAAATCCTCAATCGAGCGATCCTGCCAACTGCGCACCATTTCCATGTGATGGATGCGGTCGGCGATGCCCTCGATGTGGCCGAACATCATCGTGGCGCTGGTGTTCATGCCCAGTTCGTGCGCGACGCGCATGACGGTGAGCCATTGCTCGGCATCGCACTTGCCAAGGCCGATCTTGCGGCGGACCACCGGCGCGAAGATCTCGCCTCCGCCGCCGGGCACGCTGTCCAGCCCCGCCTCCTGCAGCGCGACCATGACGGTACGGAGTTGCTGCTCGAGCGTCTCGCCGCGCGGCTGGAAGAAGCGCACGAACTCAATGAACTCCGGCGGGCTGAATGCGTGGATGTGCACCTTGGGGAAACGCGTCCGGATTGCCGTCAGGAGGTCCAGGTACCAACGCAACGGCAGGTTCGGATTCATGCCGCCCTGCATGAGAATCTGTGTGCCGCCGATGTCGACCAGTTCCTGGATCTTGCCCAGGATCACCTCAACGTCGAGCGTGTAGGCGTCATGCTCATCGCCGTCGCGCCGGAAGGCGCAGAAGGTGCACCTCGCGGTGCAGATGTTGCTGTAGTTGATGTTGCGGTCGATGACGTAGGTGCGGATGTGCTCGCCGTGCAGGAAGCGGCAGCGGGCGTCGGCCCAGCGTCCGAGATCCTGAAAGGGCATCTCGCGATACAACCGCAGCGCCTGTTCGGGGGCGATGCGCAATTCGCCCGTGACCACGTCGGCGAGCACCGCAGAATCGAGAATGTCGAGGTTCGGGCGGATCATCGCGAGTTCACTGCGTGCAGTGCGTGAGCGTTTCTTGCCGAGATGATACGACCGTCAGCGTCGATGTGGAATACGCCAATCGTTCCGTCTGTGAGGTCTGGGCCGATGCGAGCCGCATCATTCCCTGCACATTTTGCGTCGATACAGCACACGACGGACACCCAGCGCCAACCGGGCGCTGACGGTCCTGAGGCGCTCGGGGTTTCCCGAGGGAGGAGTTGATTCAATGGGCACTTTGGCAACACCGTTCATCAGCAATGCGCTCTCGCGACTTCGCGGAGGCATCAGCCTTTGTTGCGGCGTCGTGGCACTCTCGCTTCTCACCCAGATTCTTGTCTGGGGCGTCGCCACCTTCATGGATGAGCGCTACGTGACGATCGAGCAGCAGGCCACGCCGGAAACTGTTGTCTCCGCCGCCGCCATCGAGCGTCAGGAGCCTATCGGCTCGCCCGACGCCCTGCCGCTGGAGTCACCCGCCGAGGCGAAGGTCGACGGCAATCTACCGCCGCCCAATCCAAACCGCGTCGCCACCAAGGCCGACCTCATCATGAGCCGCGCTTCGGCGCTCGCCATGACCTGTGGCACGATCGCGATGCTGCTGATGATTCCGATGCTGATGGTGGGCGTGATGCTCTCGGCCGGCTCGGCCACGCCGGGCGTCGACAGCGTCGTCTCCGCCTTCATGTGGAGCCTGTTCGTCTCGATGCTCGTGCTGCCGATCGGCCAGTTCGTCGGCCTGCCGTGGTCGCATGGCGGCTTTGTGCCGTATGAGATGATGACGAAGCAGGTTGAGATCGAGATGGCCGACGGCAAATGGGGTACGCCCGTGTTCCATGCCCGCTACGGCCTGCTGCCGCTGGCGTGCCTGGTGGGCGTGGGCATCATCGGCCTGCGCTTCAGCAACGGAGTCCGTGCGGGCGTGCTCAAGGAAGATGTGCGCCTGGATCCGACGCTTGAGCGCGAAGCCTCGGGCATCAGGGCCAGCAGCCTGCTGGGCGGCCGGAACGCCTCGGCTCTGCGGAATCTCACGCCGCCGCCGGCTGCGCTATCGGCAAACACGCCCATGGCGTCGGCGGCCCAGCCAGCGCCGTCGCTCACGGCAATCACCTCCGGTGGCGTCAGCGAAATCACTCCGGGCATGCTGCAGGCCACCGCCGGAGACGCGCCAAAGCGACTCATCTGAACGAGTCTGGTTTCTACGAATCAACAGTCCGCCGCCGGGCCATTCCCGCGCGGCGGCTTGTATTATTGAAACATCTGGCAGTGAAGTGATGTTGAGTCTCTCATGCACCCATCGGTATTGACGTCGCTCACATCAACCATGGTGGCGGCCATCGCCACGCCCCTCGCCGGCGCCGCCGACAACCCGCGCGAACTCGGAGCCGTCCACTGGGCTCGCGACCTTGACAGCGCGCTGGCGCAGGCAAAAGCCTGCGACAAACCCGTGATGCTTCTGTTCCAGGAGATTCCCGGCTGCGATGGTTGCCAGATGTTCGGCGATCAGCCGCTCTCGCATCCGCTGCTGGTCGAGGCCATCGAGACGCTGTTCGTCCCGGTCGCGATCCACAACAACAAGCCCGGCCACGACGCACAAGTCCTTGCGCGATTTGACGAGCCGGCCTCCAACTATCCCGTCATGCGCTTCCTGAACGCCGCCGGCAAGGACATCGTGCCGCGGCAGGATCAGATCTACAGCGTGCACGATGTGGCCAAGAGGCTGATCGAAACGCTCGCGACCGCCGACCGCGCGGTGCCCGAGTACCTGCGGATCGCAATGATCGAAAGTGAAGCGCGGCGCGATCATCGCGAGGGATTGACCTTCGCCATGCACTGCTTCTGGGAAGGCCAGGCCAGTCTGGGCGCGATCGACGGCGTGATCTCGACCACGGCGATGTTCTATGACAAGCAGGAAGCGGTGGAGGTCGTCTTCGATCCGACGATCGTGTCGATCGAGGAACTTGTCGCCGCGGCCGACAAGGCCCAATGCGCCACAAACGTATATGCCCATGGCGATGTGCAACTGGTGCACGCGCGCCAGGTGGTCGGCGACCGGGCATCGGCTGCGAAGTCGCGCGCGAGCGCGGCCCCATCGAAGGATCAGGATTACTGGCTCGCGCAATCTGCATATCGCTGGCTGCCGCTGACACCGATGCAGCGGACGAAGGTCAACGCGGCCTTGCATCTTGAGACGGATGCGAATTCGTTTCTCGCGCCATCGCAGATCGCCCTGGTGAAGGAGATCGAGCAGGCGCTCGCGCAGGATCCGAACGCCCTCGCCGGCCTGAAGCCGTCGGAGACCGTCGAGGAGATGTCAGCCTATGCCGGGCAGTTGCGCAAGCGGCTGGCAATGCGCCATTGATGGTGGATGCACAGGTCGGGCGATGGCCACACTACGATGGTGGCCATGACACTCGATGTCGATCTTGCGCGCCTGTTCGCCTACGAGTTCTGGGCCGATCGCGAGGTGCTGGCAGCGTTGCGCGCAGCGGGCGAAAGGACGCCGCCTCGCGCGCCGGCGATCATGAATCACATCCTTGCCGCCGCGCATCTCTGGCTGACGCGAATGACCGGCGAGAAGATCAAGGTCGACGTCTGGCCCGCGCTCTCGATCGAGCAGATGGCGCATCGCATCGACTCGCTGGAATCAGCGTGGCGCAAATGGATCGCCTCGGCGGACGCGGCGAGCCTTGATCAGAAGATCGCCTACATCAACAGTCGTGGCGAGTCGTGGACCAGCACCGCCCGCGAGATCCTCACGCACATCATCATTCACGCCGGCTATCACCGCGGGCAGATCGCCATCCTGCTGGGCCAGGCAGGGCAGAAGCCGGCATACACCGACTTCATCCATGCAGCGCGACAGAAGAAGGTGTGATTCGCACTACACTTCCGCGCATGATCCACCTGTCCCCGCATGAATGCCGCGCACTGGGCGTGCTGGTCGAGAAGGCCCAGACCACGCCGCAGCAGTATCCGCTCACGCTCAACGCACTGACCGCCGGGTGCAATCAGAAGAACAATCGCGAGCCGGTGATGGACTTGAGCGATGAACAGGTGCAGGTGGCGCTCGATGGCCTTCGGCAGAAAGCCCTGGCACGCGAGGTGATGCTCACCGGCAGCCGGGTGGAGAAGTTCCGGCACGTCGCCCGCGAGACGCTGGAGATCGACACGCGCGAACTGGTGATCCTCGCTGAACTGTTGATGCGCGGGCCGCAGACCCTCGGCGAGCTGCGCAATCGCGCCTCGCGCATGCAGGCTCTCGAATCGACGGAAGTCGTGAAGAACATTCTCGATTCGCTGATGAACCGCACCGAGCCGTATGTGCGGGACCTTCCGCCGGCTCCGGGCGACCGCGCGCCGCGATTCATGCAACTTCTCTGCCCCGAGGCGCATCCATTTGATGCCGCTCCGGCGCCCACCGCTCCTCCGTCCCCGACAACTGTCGGCGCGTCGGCATCCAACGAAGTGATGCAGCGGCTGGAGCGCCTCGAACGCGAAGTCGAGCAGATCAAGCAGGTGCTGCAGACGCTCGGCGCATAACATTGGTTCGAATGACCAGCCCGCTCCCAAGCCCTTCGCCGTACCGGCCGACCATCGGCATCACGATGGGCGATCCCGCGGGCATCGGGCCCGAGGTCATCATCAAGGCCTTGGCGGATCGTTCCCTCCGCAAGCAGGCACGATTCGTCATCTACGGCCTGAATGAACTGCTGACCTATGCAGCCGACCGGCAGGAGATCGATCCGTTCTGGTATCGCGTGCAGCATGATTCCGAGCGCACCGGCAGCCGCATTCACGATGATGTTGTCGTGCTCGATTTCGACGAGTTCGATGGCCTGCTCCGCGTCGCCCACCAACCCTCCAAGCCGAGCGGACTGGCATCGAAAGGTTTCGTCGAGGAGGCGATCACCGATGCGCTGCTGGCCCCCGAGCATCCGCGCCACATCGATGCCGTCGTCACGGGGCCGATCTGCAAGGAATCGTGGGTGCTGGCCGGGTTCAACTGGCCGGGCCATACCGAACTCTTCGCCTATCGCTGCAAGGTGCGGCGGCACGCGATGATGTTCGTTTCTCCGCGCTTGCGCGTTACGCTCGCGACGACGCACGTCGCACTGAATGACATTCGCAACGCTCTGACCATCGGCCGCGTGTTTGATCCGATCGATCTCGGCCACCAGGCGTGCCGCGAACTGGGCATTGAGCGGCCGAAGATCGCCGTATGCGGCCTGAACCCGCATGCGGGCGAAAACGGGCAGTTCGGCGATGAGGAAGCACGCCTGATCGAGCCGGCGATCCGCGTGGCCCGCGATGCCGGCATCGATGCGAGCGGCCCGTTCCCCGCCGACACTATCTTCATCGCAGCCGCCGCAGGCGAGTACGACCTCGTCGTTGCGATGTATCACGACCAGGGGCTGATTCCCGTCAAATTGCTGGGCTGGGACAAGGCCGTGAACTGGACGCTTGGCCTGCCCATCATCCGCACCAGCCCCGATCACGGCACGGCGTTCGACATCGTCAGCCGAAATCGAGCCAACCCCGGTTCAATGC
>DATKJG010000108.1:0-2352 GCA_035543215.1 Phycisphaerales bacterium
ATCTCACCGCGCGCAATCGCTTGTTGCACACGCCGCGGAGGCAGGCACGATCCAGCAGCATCGAGATCGTCGGTGGGTCACCTGAGCACGTACATCGGCTGCTGGTGATCGAAGGCAAGGCGATGTCTTTCGAGGCGGCCAGCGAAGCACAGACGACAGTGAAGCCGGCGATGTCCACATCGCCGTTGGCCGAAGCGGCACTGGAGCCAGATCAACCAGCATTCTCCGACGTCGATGGCTCGCCCGAAGCGCCAGCGGTCCTGCCGCAGCCCGAGGAGGCGGAGCAGCGCCGTCGCGATGATCGCCTCCAGACATTGCTGGCATCCAATCAACTGCAGCAGCGGCTCCTGCGCACCTTCCACGCGGCCCATACCTTCGAGGAAGAACAGGGCGTCAACGTCCTGTTTCTCGCGCTGGGCTTCCTCAAATGGCATGAGGAAGACAAGCCAGGCAAGGAGCGATTTGCTCCGCTGCTGCTTGTGCCGGTCGAACTCGAGCGGCAAAGCGTCGCCTCGCGCTTCCGCGTGCATTGGAGCGGCGAGGACATCACGACCAACCTCTCGCTGCAGGTCAAACTTCGCAGCGAGTACCGAGTCGATCTGCCCGAGGTGGATGCGTCGCTCGATGCGGATGAGGAGATCGCGCCCGCAAAGTACTTCGAACTCGTGCGGCAATCGATCGCCGGCATGAAGGACTGGGAGGTGCTCGACAAAGACATCGTGCTCGGCTTCTTTTCGTTCGCGAAACTGCTGATGTATCGCGATCTGGATCCGGGCGCCTGGCCCGAATCGCGCGCCTTGCACCAACACGCGCTCATGAACGGCCTGCTGGGCGGCGCGCTGCCGCCGGGGATCAAAGGCGATGATGCGCCACTGTGCGGTGAGGATGCGCTGATCGATCCACTGATCGAGCCGCGCGACATGATGCACGTCGTCGATGCCGACAGTTCACAGGCCATCGTGGTCGAGGAAGCCAAGCGCGGCCGCAACCTTGTCATCCAGGGTCCGCCCGGCACCGGCAAGAGCCAGACCATCTCCAACATCATCGCCGCCGCGGTCATGAGTGGGAAGCGCGTGCTCTTTGTCGCCGAGAAGGTCGCCGCGCTCAACGTGGTGAAGGACCGCCTGGGCAACATCGGCCTGGGCGACATGTGCCTGGCACTGCACTCGAACAAGGCGCGCAAGGCTGCCGTGCTTGCCGACATCGGCCGCACGCTCGCGCTCGACAAGCCAGTGGTGCGAGATGCCGAGCAGATCGCGGCCCAGTTGAAGGATGCGCGCGATCGCCTGAATGAGCATGCCCTTGCGATGCACACGCCCCTGCCGCCGTCGGATGTCACGGCATGGCAGTGCGTGGGCGAACTCGCGCGGCTGCGCGCCGGCGGAGTGCCGACATCCGATTTCACGCTCGAAGGCTGCCAGTCGTTGACGGCCCAGCAGACCGCCCAGCGCCGGACGATGCTCAAGGAACTGGCGGCGTTCGCAGCGGAGATCGGCGTGCCGGCGAAGCACCCCTGGCGCGGCGTGATGCTGGCGAGCATGCTGCCGATGGATCTTGACCGAATCAAGCCGCGATTCGAACCCGCTGCGCAGGCGGTGCGCGCGGCGTCTGCCGCCGCCGCCGATCTGGCGCGATCGCTCCATCAATCGATCGACGCGAATGCTGTGACCTTCGCTTGGGCGCGGTCGCTGGCGCGGGCCGCCGAGCGCATCGCCGGCGCGCCGCAGATGGATCGGACCGCAATTGCTGACGGAGTCTGGGAGTCGAACCGGGCCGAGCTTGGGCAGATCATCGCCGCTGGGGCGAAGATATCGGAGACGCGATCGCGCCTTGCCAGCACGCTCATCGAGTCGGCGTGGACGACCGATTTCTCCGCCGTGCGACGCGACATGGCCGCCCACGGCGAGGGGCTGTTCCGATTCCTTTCCAGTGCCTATCGCCGTGCGAAGAACACGTTGCGCGGCGTTCTGGCGGCAGGCGCGCCGCTGCCGCGATCGAACGCCGAGCGGCTCGCGCTGATGGATGCAGTGATCGCAGCGCAGGCGGCGCAGAAATCGATGGCTGCTTCCAGCGAACTCGGCCGACGGGCCTTCGGCCAACTCTGGCTCGGCGAGAAATCGAACTGGCAGGCGCTGGCCGCAGTCGAGCGATGGGAATCCGAATGTCGCAGCGACGTCCAGATGCCGCGCGACTTCCGGCAGATCGCATCGCGCACCACCGACGCACGGCCTCTGACCGAGGCGACACGAAACGTGCAGGCAGCGTGCGATCGCGCACAGGCCGCGGCCTCCGAGATTTTCACCGCGCTGCAAATCGATGTGTCCGCGGCGTTCAGCGCGCCCGCGCCATCCG
>DATKJG010000109.1:0-3041 GCA_035543215.1 Phycisphaerales bacterium
GATTCGCGGCCCACGTCATTCCCGAGGTCGACGGCGTCAAGCAGGCTGAGGAAGTCTTCGCGGTGGTCGGCCCCGGCGGCGCGAAGGATGACAAGCCAGTGTTCGGCGGCGAGTCCGCCCCGTGGTTCGAATCGCTGATCATCCACGAGTTCGCCCACACGATCGTCAATCCGCTGGCGGAGGACAACGCCGAGCGCGTCGCCGGCAGCGCAGCGAAACTCGAACCCATAAGGCAGCAGATGAGCCGGCAGGCGTATCAGAACTGGCGGACGGTGGTCAACGAACACATCGTGCGCGCCATCGAATGCCGCCTGGCGCTGCGGCGTCACGGCATCAGCGCCGGCATGGCCAAGATGAACCAGGAGGTCAAGCGCAGTTTCACATACGTGCCCGGACTGGTGCAGGCGCTGACGCGCTACGAGCAGGACCGGGCCCGGTGGCCGACGCTGAGGGATTTCTATCCCGAACTGCTCGCATTGTTCGAAGCGGAATAGCGATGCGATTCGGGGATTTTTCGCGCGAAAACTCGACGGGCGATGAATGTACAGTGGTGCTGTTGTGCAGTCGCGCTCGTCCTGAATGATGATGAAATCGCGAAGGAGTTGATCATGGCTCGCCTGGCGATCAGTGAAACGGTGAACGCTCCCTTGGGCCGGACGTTCGAGGCGTTCAGCGACCTCCGCAGCGCCGAGAAGAACATCTCGGGCATCAAGAGACTGGAGATCCTGACCGACGGCCCCATCGGCAAGGGCACTCGCTTCAAGGAGACGCGCGTCATGTTCGGACGCGAGGCCACGGAGACCATGGAAGTCACGCAATGGGAACCGCGTGGCTCGCCGGCGTCGTACGCCATCGGCGGCGACTCGTGCGGAGCGCGCTTCGAGACGATCTTCCGCTTTCATCCCGAGCGACAGGGCGCTGCGACGCGCGTGGAGATGGAGATGACCGTCAAGGCGATGTCGCTGTTCGCGAAGGTCATGTCGCCCTTGAGCAAGTTGATGATGGGTCCGATGAAGAAGAGCATCGCCGGCGATCTCGCCGACATGAAGCGCGTGGCCGAGATCGCGGGTTGAACTCCAACGAACAGCCGCCGCCTGAAACTCAGGCGGCGGCCGTCATTTGCTTGAACTTGTTCACTCAGCGGGCCTCAGTCAGCTCCGCCGCCCCCTGCGCCTCCAGCACCGCCACGTCCCCCGGCGCCACCGCCCGCACCACCAGCGCCGCCGTCGCCGCCGCGATCACCGCGGTCGCCGCCTTCGGGCTGGGGCGGATGGAACTCGCCATGGCCGAAGTCCTGCATCTCGTTGAGTTTCGCCAGGCATGCCTTCGCCTTGGCGCTGTCGCCTTCGATCACCGCGTTCTCCAGGTCGATCGCGTCGCCGATGGCCTTCAGCAGCGTCTTGCGCATCTCCATGCGGATGGCGTTCTCATCGTTGGCGAACTTCGCCTGAGCCTGTGGCGCCATCGGCGCTGTGGGCAGGCGCAACTTCGCGCCGACGAGTCCGGCCTCAACGGCGCTGATGCCCTGCAGATCGCTCTCGCGCGACGCGGCATCGAAGGCTGATCGCTGCAGGCCTCGCACGGCGCGACCAGTCTGCATCATGTAGCCTCGAAAACTGATCTCACCGCCCGCGCCACCCGGGCCACCCTGCCCCCCGCCGCCGGGCCCACCGGCTCCGCCCGGCCCGCGTCCGCCACCGAGGCGACCAGCCATGGCCTTGAGCTCATCCTTGGTCAGGAAGCCGTCCTTGTCGGCGTCGCCCTGCTCGAAGAGACGATCGGCGAAGTTGCCCTGCACCTCATCGCGCGCGAGTTTGCCGTCGCCGTTGCGGTCGTTGGCCATCATGCGGTTGACGAATTCATCGGGGTTGGGCGCCTGTCCCCCCGCGCCGCCCGCGCCCACTGCTCCGCCCGGCCGGCCGCCGCCACCCGCTCCGCCCCCGCCGCCCGCTGGCGGCGGCGCATCTTGCGCCGAGGCGAGCGTGACGATGGGCGCGACCAGCGCCATGGCAAGGATCGAGCCGATCAGAAACGAACGGGGATGGGTGAGCTTCATGAGTGAGTCCTGGGTGGAACGAATGGAGATTGTGATCCGACGCAACGGCGCACGCGCCCGATCTGCGTGCATCATCCAGCGTAGCAGACGGCGGCGCATCGTCATCCTGCACGCAGTGGGAGGATGAGCCACACTGCGCCAACGCGCCTCGAGGCGTCAGAATTGCTGTCGAACGTAGGGGTCGCGTGTAAAGAAACCTTGAGTGCCGGCGCGCTCATTCCGTCACCCACATCTTCAGCACGACAAAGGTCACATCGTCGGGGTAGTGATCCTTGCCGGCGAACTCCGCCATGGACTTGTTGATGGCGGCGCTCACGCCTGCCGCAGTCTCGTGTGCGTGTGCGCGAATGAGATCGAACAGGCGCTCCTTGCCGAAGAGTTCGTTGCGGGCGTTGGGAGCTTCCCATATTCCGTCGGTGCCGATGACGATGATCGAGCCGGGCTCGACGTCGTTCACCGTGTACTCCTCGTACTGCACGCCCGCGGCCAGGCCGAGCGGAATGTCGCCGCCTTCAATTGTGCGGAATTCATTTCTCACGGGGCTGTAGATGATGGGCGGATCGTGTCCGGCGCTGGCCCAGCGGAGCGTGCCGGTCGTCGGGTCGATCACCACGAGATCCATAGTCATGAATCGCTTGTGCCGGGCATCGCGCGCCAGCACTTCGTTGACGCGCGTCATGAGCACGCCCAGCGAACCTTCCTTGAGCGCGGTGGCGCGCAGAGCGGCCCGGGCCGTCGCCATCAGCAGCGCGCTGGCGATGCCGTGGCCCATAACATCCCCCACCGCCACCAGCGTCTGCTTCTGCGGCAACTCGGCAATGTCGATGAAGTCGAAGTAATCGCCGCCGGTGGCATCGCAGTACTTGCTCTGGCCGGCGATGTCCAGGCCGGGCAGTTTGGGCGGGGCCTCGGGCAGAAGGCTCTGCTGCACTTCCGTCGCCACCGCGAGGCTCTGTCGCAGATCCATGCCTTCCTTCAGGTCGCT
>DATKJG010000110.1:0-2190 GCA_035543215.1 Phycisphaerales bacterium
GGTCACAGTGATCTTGCCGTTGGCGGCCTTGATGCGCGTCGCCCGCGAACTCGGATACAACGCCTCGGTCTGCTTGACTACGCCCGCCTTCGTGACCTCCTCGATGAATACCCCCATTCGTGCCATCAGCTCCAGGCTTGGGGGCGCGCCGGATTCTGAGTCCTTGTCAGCCTTGAGCAGTCCGAGAAATCGCATGGTCTGGCTCCCTTGCCGGTGCTGTTTCATGGATGCGTCGAACGCCGGATGGCGAGATCGACACGCTCCGCAAATCTTTTTTTTTAGCCGATTTCGCAGCCTTTCTTGCAGATCGGGCTCCATTCCCGCCTCAGGTTTTCACACGTCCACCAATACCTTGAAGCCGCCGTAGGACATCCGCTTCATGTCAAAAGGCATCTTGGTGGTCTTCATCATCTTCGCCATGCGCTTGTCCTTCATCACATTGGCGTTGACCGCATTGCGGTGTGCTCGTGACTTGTACACAATCCATGAGAAGAAGACGGTCTCACCGGTCTTGGACTTGGCCAGTCTGGGAAAGGACACACCCATCTTGACCTTGAGGTCATCGCCCACGCATTCGCGGTATTCCAGCGCACCGTGATCACGCCACACCTTGCCGGCGGCGACGGACATGCGGCGATAAGCGGGCAGGTTCTTCTTCGGGACGGCGAGAACGAATCCATCGATGTAGGGCACGGCGGTTTCTCCTTCAGAGCGCTGGTTGTTCGAATTGGATCGGGAAGAAATGGGGATCCTTGCGCCGCGACCTTCGCTTGCGTCAGCCGCCGGCGATCGATCCCAGAACGATAAACGGCTCGCTCCCCCCTGCCACCGCTTCGGGCAGCGGCGCATCGGGAGATGTCAGCGAGAGGTCCTGCTGGCAGGCGAAGTATCTCAGGAACGGACGCCGCTGCAGCGTGGCGTGGTCGCGAATGGTGCCGCGCAGCATGGGGTACCGGGTTTCAAGCGCGTCGAGCACCCCGCCGATCGTCACCGGCCGCCCGTCAAGATCGAGCTTGACCTCGCCCTGAACGCCCGAGAGGGTTCGCAGATGAAATGGGATGACAACGCGGATCATGGCTCGCACCCCTTCGCGCGAAGGTACGAGGCGATCTCGGCGTATTGCTTGCCAGGCTTGTTTTCGTTCTCCTCCTGCAGCGCATACTCTGCCCAGCCCAGCGGCGTTCCATCGTAGATCGTGTCGCGTCGACCAATGTCGGCCCCAGCCTCGACCAACACTTTCACCGCCTCCAGCGAGCCCGACCACACCGCATGATGCAGAGCCGTGCCGTGCGATTGAATGCGCTGGCTGACGGTGGTCGGAGCGACGCCCAGCACGAGCATTCGGCGCAGAGCCTCGGCCTGTCCGTTGAGGGCGGCCTGAATGAAAGCGCCCTGCTTGTCCTCCAGTGTCGCTTCGCGCGCCAGCCGCTCGACATCGGCCCATCGGCCCAGACCGAGCGCCACCATCAATGTCAGCGTCGCGCCGCGCTGCACGAGATGTTCGGCCGCGGCGAAGTTGCCGTTGTAGATGGCCGCATCGCTATGCGTGCCAAAGCGGCCGTGAGAGACATCCTCGCCGTCGGGCAAGGCCCCCGCATCAAGCAGAACATCAATCAGTTGAATCTGCACGCCGCATAGCCGCGCCACCCACGACCAGCACACCAGCCGAAGCGCGTACTCGACCTGCTCGGGCAGGCTCGCAACCTCCTGACACCGGGCGAACTCGATGATCGTGCGCGCGATGTCGGCGATGTTGGCAGGCAACCGGTCGTTTCGAACCGGATCTTCTGCCACGAACCAGAGCAGGTACGGCCGTTCGAAGAATCCTCCGGGCTCGACCGCGTGCCCGACCTTCTCGCGCAGCCACGCGCCGGGCGCATCGAGGCGATCGCGCACAAGCGCCGGGTGCGCGGCCAGATGACGCTCGAGCGTCGGCACATCGCCGGCATCGATGGCGGCGACCGCCTCGCGGAAAAGCGCATCCATGTTCTGCGTGTCAACCGCGGTCATCTACGCCTCGGCCACAACTGTACGCACGTCCGCAATGCGAATCCGGAGTGCGATCGGACGCGATTGTGTTGCGTAGGTACGATGAGCTCGTCTGAACCGTGTCCTGCGCTGGTCAATCTCTCGCCACCAACCTGCACATCAACCATGAACCTCTACGTCGGCACCAGCGGCTACTCGTAC
>DATKJG010000111.1:0-2550 GCA_035543215.1 Phycisphaerales bacterium
ATGCGCATGATGACCGTTGAGTGCCTCTATGGCACGTCGTGCCCGTGGCAGGCGCGCGTCAATGCCTCCTGCTCAGAGGGCAGCGGCCACACGCTAGATTGTCTATATTTCAGAATCGAGCTTCAGCTCTGTGGTTACGTCGATAGCAGTGTGGAGAGACCTGTAGACCGGGCACTTCATCTTGAAGACGTCATGCGCCCGTTGTGCCGACTCGACCTGGTCTGCTGGCACGCCTTTCAACGAGAAGACGACGTGGATCCGGCGTAGCAGCAGAACGCCCTCGTCCACTTCCACTTCTCCATGAGCCACCGCCGTCAGATGGCCTGCGCTCGCCGCGATCCCGCGCGCCTCCAGCGCGCCTCCCAGGGTGCCAAGCAGTCAACCGCCGGTGGCGGCAACCACATAGTCGATCGTCGTGGCATGCGGATCGGGCACGTCCCCCTGAATGCCGTAGTGGCGAGCGATCGGACCGTGAGTGCCGAAACGAACCGGTTCACTTTCGGCGGGCATCTCAGCAAGCCGCAGCGGGCCCTTCACGCGCGTCAGCGGGATTGACGCCCTGTACACCACGTCGCCCATGCTGGACTTATATGCTTCGCGCCCATCTGTGGTCAACTGCGAGCCACACAAGCGACGACCGAATCTAACGGCCGCAGGTCTAAGTCTTCATGAGGCGACTGGCTCTTCTTACGGCCTTCGCACTGTGCGCCTCTGAGGCCCTCGCGCAAGAGACATCGCGGACACCTGCGCAGCGCCCAATTGCCGACTCAGCGGAGCGGATCGCGCGCGAGTTCTGGCCGACCGATCCGGCCCTGTTCTCTATCGACGAGGAAGGACGGCCGCGTTTTCGAACCGGGGTCACCGAGACGGTTCCTCCCCCATCGTGGCAGCCGGCTCAGGACATCTCTCTCACTCCTGCACGGGGCGCTATCTCCCATAAGGAGATGGTCCGGATGATGACGCCAATGGAGTTCTCGACGCCGCTGATCAGTGCGAGCGTGGACCCCGGAGACATCTACAACGCCTTTAAACGCGCCTGGCGCGACTCGCAGGCGCGCCGCATCCACGAGCGCATCACGAGGGAACTCGAGGAACTCGAACGTCTTCGCGCCGCCCAGGCCAAGTAGCCGCAAAGAAAAAGGGCCACGTTTCCGGCCAACACTGCGCCGATCGTCACCGCGCCCTCGATGCGATAGCCGCGTTCGCACCCACCCTCTCTTAGAGAGAGAGGATCGCGATGAACCGCAGCGGCTCGTCGAGCAACTCGCGCAGCCTTTCGGCATGTGGTCCCTCCTCGATTGGCCGTCGTATGCCAATTGTGTCATTTCGTGTTTCGTCGAATTGGCGCGAAAAATGTCGGCGCCAGGCGTGTCAATCTGACCCCCTCGTCGCGGAACGTTACTGATCCTCACGACAACTCAGCTGGCAGGCCGCTTGCGAACCCAACCCGTTCGATCCGTCAGGGCAGGGTGCGCTGAGGGTCTTGATAGGTGCGAGCGTCCGACGTGCGCCTTCGTTGGGGCAGTTCGCATCGCAGCCGGAGGGACGTCTCATGCGGGTCAGGACACTGTTCGCAGTACTGGTGCTCGTGGCGGTCGTCTTCATCATGCGTTCGTCGGCGCAAACACCTGCGGCGAACGGAACATTCGTCGCCGGCGAGATCATCGTGAAATTCAGGCCTGGCGTGAACGCCGGCGCGAAAGCTGACGCGCATCGGCAGGGCGGCGGTACCGCGCAGACGGAAATTGTGCGCACCGGCCTGCAGCTCGCGACGGTGCCGCGCGGCGCCGAGATGGCGGCAATCGCACGCTATCGCAACAATCCCAACGTGCTGTATGCGCAACTAAATTTCGTGCGCAGCTTGCCGGAGCCACTGTCGCATGCGCCAGGCTCCGAGTTTGTGCCGGGCGATCACTACTTCGACGAACAGTGGGCGCTCCACAACACCGGGCAGTACTTCTATTGCATCCCCTTCCTTGACGATGAGCTCTGCTTATATCTCGCAAAACCAGATGCAGATATCGACGCGCCCGAAGCGTGGGCGCTGTCCACGGGGACCAACGTGGCGGTTGCCGTCATCGATACCGGCATCGATTATGGCCATCCTGATCTCGCGGGAAAATTCATCGGCGGGTGGGACTTCGTCAACAACGATGGTGATCCCATGGACGATCACGGACATGGCACACACGTAGCCGGCACCATCGCCGCACTGATCAACAATCCGACAGGCGATCCAGCCGCTGAGGAAGGCGTCGCCGGCGTCGCGCCGAATGCGTTGATACTGTCGTACAAGGTGTGTACGCCCGATGGCCACTGTAACGATTTCGCCATCGCACAGGCGATCGACCGTGCTGTCACGGATGGGGCGAAAGTGATCAACATGAGCCTGGGAGGCATCGAGTTTTCACAGGCCATGTTCGATGCTGTGCAAGACGCATGGGCGGCAGGACTGGTCATTGTGGCCGGCGCTGGCAACGACGGCGTGACCACTCCGTTTTACCCCGCTGCCTTTCCGAACGTCATCGCCGTTGGCGCGTTCGACGAAGA
>DATKJG010000112.1:0-5400 GCA_035543215.1 Phycisphaerales bacterium
ATAGCCCGAGGAAGTCGTGATCTCTTTCGGATGGAAGGTCTCGCTGCAGTGCGGGCAGACCATGTCCACCGGCAATCGCACATCCTGCGTCTGCGTGGCGATGGAGGCCATGATAAAGCGAAGCGCATCGGCGCCATGCGAATGAATGATGTCGCGCGGATCGACGCCGTTGCCGAGGCTCTTGGACATCTTCTGCCCGTGGCCATCCTGGATCATCGCGTGGATGTATACATCGCGGAACGGCAGCAGGCCATCGCGCAGGTAGCGGTTGAACATCACCATGCGGCTGACCCACAGCGTGATGATCTCGCGTGCGGTGCAGAGCACTGATGATGGATTGAACGTGTTCAGCAGCGCGCCGCCTTCGGGGATCTCCAAGGGGAAGGCTTCGGGGTCCGGCCAGCCCATGGTCGAGATGGGCCAGAGCGCGGACGAAAACCACGTATCGAGAACGTCGGGATCTTGTTCTGCGCCGGCGCCCTTCAAGAGCGACTCAATTTCGGGTGCATCCGGTCCGATGCAAACATGACAGATCGCCTCTTCCCAAGTGCCATCTGAAACACGCATGGACCATTTGCCAGCGTGCTTGATCTCCAGTTCATCAAGAAGGCCTGATTCAACAAGATGCTTGTTCCGAACGCTCCACACCGGTATCCGATGTCCCCACCAGATCTGGCGGCTGATGCACCAGTCGCGGATGTTCTCATGCCACACCTGGAACGTCTTTGCATACCGCGCGGGGTAGAACGTCAACGTGCCGTCGCCGGCGTTGCTCGTTGCATCGCGCTGCGACATGGCGCGCAACGCCTCGCCGCGCATGCGGTCATCGGTCACCTTCACATACCATTGATCGCTCAAGTACGGCTCAATCGGCACGTGCGAGCGATACGAATGTCCAACGCTGTGGGTGTAGGGCTTCTTCGCTTCCAGCAGGCCATGCGACTCGAACCACTTGACGACTTTCTCGCGTGCGTCTTCGCGCGAGAGGCCAAGCAAGGCCTTCGCCTCGGCTGAGACATAGTCGGGGGGCCAGCCGTGCTTGTCGGAGATCGATGCATCTGGCGCGAAGACGTTGATGATCGGCAGGTTGTGACGCTGGCCGATGAGGTAGTCGTTGTCATCGTGCGCGGGTGTGACCTTGAGGAAGCCCGTCGCGATCTTCGCCTTGGCGTCGTTCTCATCGCCGCCGAATTCGACCGGGCGAACCACGTATTCATCCGCGATGATCGGCACCACGCGATCCACGATGGGCAGGCGCACCTTCTTGCCGACGAACTGGGCGACACGCGGGTCCTTCGGATTCATCGCCACCGCCACGTCGCCGAGCATCGTCTCCGGGCGCGTGGTGGCCACCGTCACGAACTCGCTGCGTGACCCGTCGATCGGATAGCGCAGGTAGTACATGAACCCCTGCACCTCCTCCATCTCCACCTCATCGTCCGCCAGCGCGGTCTGCGAGACGGGGTCCCAGTTCACCAGGCGCTTGCCGCGGTAGATCAGGCCGTCCTTGAACAGGCGGAAGAACGCCTCGCGCACGGCCTTGGCGCAGATCTCATCCATGGTGAAGCGCGTGCGCTCGAAATCGCACGAGCAGCCCATCGATTTCAACTGGTCGAGAATCGTCGCTTCGTATTCATCCTTCCACGCCTGCACTTTCTCGATGAACTTCTCACGGCCAAGTTCGCGCCGCTTGATGCCCTGCAGCAGCAGCCGCTTCTCCACCACGGCCTGGGTGGCGATGCCGGCGTGATCGGTGCCGGGCATCCACAGCGTGGCTTCGCGGCCGTGCAGCATGCGGTGATAGCGCGTGAGGATGTCCTGCAGGGTGTTGTTGAACGCGTGCCCAAGGTGCAGAGCAGCGGTCACGTTCGGCGGCGGAATGACGATGCAGAAGGGCGTCTGGCCTTCAGCCCGCGTCTTGACCGGATCGGCATGGAACGCGCGGGCTTCGTCCCACCGCGCGCGGACCCTGTCCTCCCAATCGGCGGGCACGTACGATCTGGGGAGTTCAGACTTCACAGAAGGCGTCGAGAGCGCGGTCATTGGAGCGGGATGATATGCGAACGCGGGCATGCGCCCGAGACCTGGAGGCTTGTCGTTTGAGGACCCTGCTGGTCAGTGCGTGCCTGTGCGCAGCGGCGTTCTTGAGCGGCTGTGAAGGCAGGAGTTCCGCCTCCGGCGGCGGGAACAGCGGCGCGCCCGCGGCATCATCGAAGCAGATGACCGGCGAGAAGATCGAGGCGTCGCTGTCGGCGATCCAGCAATACCTCCAGTCGGGCGAGATCAGCAAGGCCGAGGCGATCGCACGCACGCTCGTGGCACGCGCGCCTACCGAAGTGCGGGCGTACGAGATGCTCGGGCAGGTCTTGATCGAGAAGGCGGGCGCTGCGGCACTGCGCGGCGATGACGCCGCCTCGGCGGACCTGAAGAAACTGGCGTGGGAGAATTACCGCAAGGCGACGGAACTCGATTCTGACAACGCCGGCCTGCTCCACAGCGCCGGTCTGATGGCGCTGACAGCCGGAGAGCAGGCAGCGGCTCTCGACCTGTTCCTGAAGGCCGAGACGCTCGATCACAGCAATCCGCAGTTTCCGCTATTCGCTGCGCAAGTGTTCATGCAGCAGAAGAAACTGGATGAGGCCGAGGCAGCCTTGAAGCGAGCGCTGGCCGTCGCGCCCGACGAGCCGTTCGTGCATGCATCGCTGGCGATGCTGGCGCTCGAGCGAAGCGATTTCGAAACGGCCCACAAAGAGATCTCCATCGCACGAAACGCCGAGCCCGAGAGCATCGACTTTCGCGCGCAGCAGGCGAAGATCTTCCGGCGGCAGAACAAGCCGCGCGAGGCGCTGGAACTGCTGATCGGACTGGATGAAGGCAGCCGCGCGACGGAAGCAGTGGCGTTCGAGATTGCATCGGCGTATGAGATGCTGGGCGAGCAGACCAAGGCTGCCCAGGCCTGGGTTCTGTGCGCGCAGGCCAATCCGCGATCACCCACGGCCTTCACGGCGATCGTTCACGCCGCTGACCTTTACCTGAAGTCAGGCAATGCAACAGAAGCCGCACGATGGATCAACATCGCCGGGCAGTTGCGGCCGGAGGCGACCGAGGTGCAGGAACTGCGGCAGCGACTCCATGGCGCGTCAGATTGAAATTCCTATTCGGGCCGGTCCGGACTATCGAATGGCTGCACGCGCCGGGCTGATTCGGACCAGGGGTCAACGAGCACGCCCGTGGGCTTGGGAGTGCTGGCCTGACGTCGTCGCGTTCGACGGGCCAGCAGCAGCAGTACCGCCAACAGCACCAGAACACCAAGTGCGAGCGCCACCAGCGTGAACATCAGCGTCGCCTTGCGGGCAGCGTCGATGCTCGCGGGAGCCGTGCTTGTCTGGGCCAGGCTTGTCAGGGCAACAAGGAGCGGTGGCGACACACGTTGCACTATACAGGTCTCCGCACAATGCCGGTCAATCACCAGAACGCTGCGGCATCAGCATCCGTATGGAATAGGGCAGCCGACGCACCGGCGAACGGGAACCGCCGACCGGTGCGACGGTACACTTGTACGACGTGGTGCAGCCATTCATGCAGCGAAAGCGGCCTCGAGCCACAACTCTGTCAACCGCCCCGCCGCCAATGGCCGATGCAGCATGGTGCCAGGATGGAGATCGATAACCGGATGCCCGAGTCACGGAAGACGCTGTCCGACAACGCCGATTGGCGAATGGCCGTGCCGCGTGCCACACACACCGCTCCGAAACGCAACGGGATTTGCATGAACCTCAAGAAGACTCATCGTCGCGCTCGCGCCCTGCCGGCCGCCATCATGATGTCGCTCACGCTTTCGGCGACGGCGCTGTTGGCGCCAGCTGTGGCTGCGCCACAACTTCCGCAGGAACCGCCTCCGGGCGCATCCGCCCAGGCGTGGTCACAGAAGGTCTGGGAGTCGGCGATGGCCGGCGACAAGGTCTCGCTGGACGATGCTCTTCGCGCCGCGCCGATCGATCCCGCCGCCAATGCCGGGCTCGATCGCTTCAAGCAGGTCTTCGCGCTGCACACCACGAATCTCGAAAAGGGGCGGGTCAAGCAGGCTGAGGACCTTGCCAAGGCCGAGAAGGAAATGGCCGAGGCGATCTCAAAGGACGAACTGTCCAAGGCGCTGCGCTCGGCGATCGCCGTGCAGACGCTGGGCGACAACCTTGATGCCGCGCTCGAGAAGCCCGAGATCAAGAGCCTGATCACCAAGGCCGAGGCTGAACTGCAGACCGCCCAGCAGAGCCTCGACTGGCTGCAGGCGCAGGAACTCCTGTATTTCCTCCGCACGCTTCATGAAGACACCTCGCAGGGAGCTGCGTACCGCACGTTTAACGACGAACTGGAATCGGTGAATCGCCGCGTGAGCCTGCTGGCGCAGTACGCCCCTCGGGCGCTGCACGAGCTGCGCGTCGAGCGGGCCAAGCGCCTGGGCGATCCGCCGGTCGGCGAGTTCCGCTGGAGCCCGTCGATGAAGTGGCAGGACAAGGTCGCGGGAATTCGACCGGACATGCTCAAGGCCTCCATGCGCAAGGCCGCCGAGGATCACATCGAATCCAAAGGCTGGCGTCCACTGCTGGAAGGCGGACTCGAGGAACTCCAGATCCTCGCTTCAACCGCATCGCTGGATGAGACCTTCCCCAAGCTTGCCGACGCCGACGCCGTTCGCCGCTGGAACGACGAGATCGATGCGCAACTGCAGGCCATCGCCAAGGCTGGCGACAACGATGTGGACAGTTGGTACTTCTCGCGCATGCTCGATCAGCTGGCAAAGGTGAACAAGGCGACCATCGACCTGCCTCAGGAAGTCATGTACCGCGAGTTTGGCGACGGCGCGATGTATCGCCTGGACCAGTTCTCCGAAATCATCTGGCCCGACAAGCTGCCTCGCTTCAAGCAGGCGACTGAAGGCGCGTTCGTCGGCGTGGGCATCCTCATCCGCTTCAACGACGCCCAGGAGATCATGGTCGTCAATCCGCTCGAAGGCACGCCTGCCTATTACGCCGGTGTCAAGCCCAACGACGTGATCAGCGAGGTGGATGGAGAATCCACCGTCGGCTGGAGCCTCAACGAAGCCGTCGATCGCATCACCGGCCAGCCCAACACGCAGGTCACCGTCGGCCTCAAGCGCGAAGGCGCTGACGGCATCATCGCCATGCCGCTGACGCGACAGGAGATTCACCTGCCTTCAGTCGGAGGCTGGTACAAGACGGATCTGCGCGATGACGGCACGGCGGCGTGGGATTGGTACATCGATCCCATCAGCCGTGTCGCCTACATCAAGATCGCCCAGTTCACCGACGACACCGCGAAGGAACTCGAACGTGCCTGGCGCGAGATCGTGCAGCACGGCAAGCCCAGAGGCCTGATCAT
>DATKJG010000113.1:0-5918 GCA_035543215.1 Phycisphaerales bacterium
GTGCGGAATGCCCGTGTTGGCGGCGGGGAACATGTGATCGTGCACCGCCAGTTTCTCGAACGTCGGTTTCTTGGAATCGGTCTCGAAGAATCTCGCTCCGAAATCGTTCGACTCCATCAGCGGCATGTGGCAACTGGCGCAGTTGGCCTCGGCCTTGGGCGGGTAATACCACGCCTGGATGACGTGCCCGCTCACGCCCGAGAGCAGGAACGTGTCGTAATGATTCTGGCCGCGCAGCCATTTGTATTTGTTGAGTTCCGGCGGCAGGTGCACCTTGTGGCACGTCGAACAGAATTCGCTGGAGCGATGCACCTCGGGCTTCAGGAACGTCTGCTTGTGCAGTGCGGGCTTGGCCTTCACCAGTTGCTTGTTGATCCAATAGAGAACCGGATTCTTGCTTTGGGCAAACGGATAGTGCTGCGGATTCTCAATCGTGAAGTCGGCGTTGCCTCTCGTCGAGTTGATATGCGTGATCGAGTGGCATGTGGTGCAGGTGATGCCCGCTGACGCCAGCGGATCGGTTGAAAGATCGTAATTCTCATCATCGAACTTCGGATTCTCAAAGGCGCCGCTGAGGAATGGCACAGGATCGTGGCAGCCCGCACACCAGCGCGAGGCCTGCACGTTGCCATCGCGCGCCTTGCTCACGCGCCGCGTTTCGCGCACGCTGAACAGATACGCCGGATTGCTGAATGAACTGAAATGATGGGCGCTGTGGAACCAGTTCTTGTAGATATCGGCATGGCACTCAAGGCAATACTGATCCATCATCAGTGTCTCGGCTGGAATGAAGTTGCCGGTCGACGTCTTGACCAATGACGGGAAGAAGTACTGCTCGCCGTTCCTGGGGCCGGCGGCGTTCCATTGACGCGGGTCCTGCGCGTGCATCACCGTCATCGCCAGCGCAAAGAGGCATGCGACAGCGGACCATGTCAGCCCGACGCGCCACTTGATGCGGCGGCCGGCCAGGCGATGGAGGATGAACAGCCACACCACGGCCAACGGCGCCAGCGCATGCAGCCAGTACATCGCGCTGCGCAGCGCAGGCTGTTTCAGGTCGATGATCGAGCGCGTCAGCAACAGACCGGTGATCAGCAGAATCAGGCTCACAGTGAACAGCGCGTAGCCGGCGCGGACGGCGCGGCGATTCGGCCGATTGCGCGCGTTGCGCATATGCAGCAGGCCGAAGAGCACGATCGGAACGATGATGAGCAGGCCCAGCAGGATGTGCAGGCCGAGCATCGCAATCGAGAACCAGTTCTGATACGTGACGCGCAACTGCGAGAGGCTGGCGCTCCAGTCGAGGAGGCGGATTGCCACGAGGTAGACCGAGTTGACCGCCATCAGCGCAAATGCAGCAAAGATGCACGAAAGCAGAATCTTCAGCCGCGGGCCGACAACCGGCACATACTTCTTGCGTGGCGCTGGTGCAGGGCCGCGGACCTGATTCGGCTCAATGGCGATGGTCATGCGACGGCTCCGGGCACGACGGGACCATCGATTCTACACGATGGCCCGTTTCGAGAGGTGATCTCGCCTGGAGTCGCGCGTACGGCCGAGCACGCGCTGCATCAGTGACCCGACATGTATCGCGTATTGAGCCGGCGATGCAGCGCATCGCGTAGGGCCTGATCGTGGGGAGGCGAGACCGCCGGAAGCGGCTCGAGCGTGTCACCATCCTGTGTGTACAGGTCCATGTCCTTGCACCAGCCGCGTGCTTCCAGCACAAACCGCCTCGTCCATCCGAGCTGGATCGGCGGAAGCGCAGTGGCTTCGAATCGCAGCTCGATCTCTTCCCCCGGCCCGAAGATTGCCAGGGCATCGTCCTCACGGGCGACCAGTTCATCGACGCGGCCGAACGCGGTGTACCAGCCGCGCTGATGTCGCGTATCCCACAGCGGCGTGCGGCGATCGTAGTCGTACGACGGTTGACGCTGCGGCCCGGTCGTACGGTGTGGGAAGCCGACGTCTGCCAGCGTCGCGCCGGCGAGCGGCAAATCGATCCTCCTCACATCCGGACGATGTTCAGTCTCGATCAGCGCGATGCTGTCGAAATAGATCTCCTGATTGGTGCGGATTCGCACTTGAATCGGACCGCTGGCATCTTGTGCGACCGGGAGCGGCAGGGCCATCTGGCGCGGCATGCCGGCGGGGTAGCCGAACTGTTCGTACACCGTCCTCCATTCACCGATGGTATCGCGCATCTCGAGCGTCGGCGCCCGGTAAGCAGCGTTCGCCTGCCACGCGGCAAACATCGTCTGCGAATACGGGTATTCGAGCCAGCCGTCGATCAGCAGCACCGGCTTGCCCCGCGACGCATCCGAGGCATCGAATTGCAACTCGATGACGCGCTCATCGCGAAGTCGCCCAATGAATCGCTCATCAATCTCGCCCACTGGAGCCGGGATGAGATCGGAGGTGCGCAGCGAGTCTGTGATATCGTCTCCACGATCGTTGACCGCGCGCAAGGGACCTCGTAATGACGCAGTCTGATAGAACATCGGCGCGCCTGTCGGTTCGGGGCCGGCAATGTTCATGCGATCATCCACCGTCATGTTCCAACCAGGCGGCAGGTCATATGCAATCAGGCGCGCCGCATCGACATAACACGCCTCCTCCATCGGCTCATCGAGTTTCAGGATGTATTGGCCATCGCGCGGCTGAATCGCGTCGGCGGGAAGCAGCAGATTCTCCCACGGCCTGCTCGGGGCATACTCGCCCGGCGCAGTCATATAGCCGATGCCGCCCACCCCCAGAAGATCAGTGATGAAGCGATACCGCTCGCCATCCCATGCGAAGAGCACCGGGCAACTGGAGAGTTGGCGCTGTGTTTCCTGAATGATGTGATGTTTGCCCGCCTCCAGTTCCAGCTCGGTTTGGAACACGCCGTCGGACCAGTTGATCGCGAGGAAGTCGATCTGGTCCGCGCCGCCGAGGCCAATCGACACGGGCTGTAACGATTGACCCGGACTGGATGAATGCCGCATCGTGTCGCCGGCGATCCAATGCGAATCGATGCGAGCCGCGAACTGCGTTCCAATCCCCGATGCATTCGAGCGAACCTGTTTGTTGTCGCTGGTAACCTGCTTGCCAGCAAGAGCAACGCTCGCAAATGGAAGACGACCGGGACCGGGGCGACGAATGACTGGTTGTGCGCCATCGACAGCCGCAACCATGCTCGGACCGGACCTGGCGGACAGCACTGCCAGCGCCGCGCCCGCAAGCGAATGTTCGACCTGCATCATCTCTTCCGCCAGCCCCGTCGTGAGATCGACGATCGACCAGGCTGCAGGCGAAAACAGCAATCCACGGAGGCGTCCGTCGCCCACAGGATCGGCCACAGTGAACCATTTGCCGTGCACTGGTGCAGGCCCGGTTCGGCCCGCACCCTCGTTGGTCCATCCACCAAGATCGTTCCGATGCAATCGCACAAGTCCCGAATCGTCCGCCAAGAGATACGGCTCCGCATCGCCGTTGGCATCTGCATCGGCAGCGAGAATGCCCGTGATCGGCCCCATCTTGAGCCAGTCATACCCATTTGTGCGTTCGTACTTCCACGCTCGCTCATTGGTCCATACATCGTGTGGCGGCTGATCGTTGACCACGATCAAATCCAGGTCGCGATCGCCATCAAGATCGACCGGCAGCACCTGGCGCGATCCCTTGCCGTTACCCGCGATGCCTGCCTCGGCCGCGATCGGCTTGAACGTGCCATCGAGATTGTTGTTCAACAGTTCGTTGAGGCCGTCGGCGTTGACGACGAAGATGTCAAGGTCTCCGTCGTGATCGGCGTCAAACAGGGCGCCGTCGACGGAATCAAGTTCGCCGTTGGCCGTTTGCGTCGAAACGGTGACATCAGTCCAGACGTTCTGCGCCGTCTGCCGCCAGAGCATGTTCGCCCCCCTGCGACAGAGATACACATCCGTGAGGCCGTCGTTGTCTATGTCACCCCAGAGCACCGCATTGACATTGGGAATCTTGGCAAGCGCGTGATCAACGTCCATTTCGAACCGCCCCATGCCATCATTGATGCACACGGCGTTGTACACGTCGCCTTGATCCAGGCAATTGGCGATGAAGATGTCGATGTCGCCATCGGAGTCGATATCGCATCCCGTGATGCTGGTGGCGCGATCAGTGCCGTCGGCGCCGACCTTCCACTTGAACTGATCGCCATTGGTGAGCAACGGCTCCGGGTCGAGGAAGATCGGTCCCTCGGGCCTGCTCGCCGCCGCGGCTGGCGACGCCGATGCGTCGATCGTCCGGGCCATCGACTTCGGTCCCATGCGCGTGTACTTGAATTCTGCGAGATGGGCCTGGGGATTGCGCTCGAGGGCCTGAAACTCCGCCAGCATCTTCGCTGCATTGGCATCGTCGCCGGACGCGCGATAGGCCTGAGACGCCGCATAGAACGCGCTGCGGATGTGCGGATCGAGTTCAATCGCAATGCGATACTGCTCCAGCGCCTGGTCGTAGTGTTTCTGCTGCGCGAGGCATTGACCCAGGTAATAGGCAGCGAAGGCATCGCGTGCATCGGCGTCCACAACCTTCTTGAAATGCGGCTGTGCCTCTTGAGGCGATTGCAGATACAGCCGCAGGAGTCCCTTGCAGTATTCAGCGCGCAGGTTGTTCGAGTCGAGCCGCAACGCCTCATCGAGAATCGTCAGGGCGCGCTGCTCGTCGCCTTCGCGCTGGCGATTGAGCGTCGCGATCGCAAGATTCACTTTCAGATCGGCATTGTCCGCGTCGATGGTCGCCGCCTGCTCAAACGCCTGACGAGCCATCTCGTACTCGAAGCGACCCATGAATCCGACGCCGCGATTGTTGAGAGCGATGACGTCTGTGAATGCCTCGGGGGCGGCCCCGGGCGCGGGCTGCGTCGGCGGAGGCGGGCGCGTTCCCTGGCGTTTGCAACCTGCGAGCGCCAATGCGATCGCCATCAGACCGAGGACCGTGCGATGCCGTGATCGGACGCAAGGCGCTGGCTTGTTCCTCATCGCATCACTCCTTCATTGGACTGGCCGTGGGCAAGCGCGGCCTTTGCAGCGCCAATGCGCGTTCGCAGATCATCCATCGTGATCGGATGATGGTCCGCATGCGAGAGGTAGTCATTCCTCATGTATCGATGCATGGATGACCGCAGATGCGATCGCATGTCGTGGCCGACGCGGCGCTCGCGCTCGGCCCGCAGCGCCGCAATGTCGATCGGTCCTCCCACCACGATCTTCTCACCAGGTCCCGGATCGGCTTGCGCCATGATGCGTCCGTCGTAGTCCACGAGCATGCTCCCGCCTGGCCAGGAGAACGGCGGATACGCGGCAAACGATGCGCCCTGATTGGCCGCCACGACGTACGCGGTGTTCTCAGCGGCACGGGCGCGATTGAACAGTGTCCACCAGTCCATAGGCGGCGTCGCGCCCCATGGATCCATGTACGCGCTCACGCGCACGATGACCTCCGCGCCATTGAATGCGATCTGCCGGATCGATTCTGGAAACAGCCAGTCGTAACAGATGGCGACGCCGATGTTGCCGATCTCGGTCTTCGCGACAGGAAACGGGTCAGCGTTGTAGTCAGGCAGGTCGTGCGGCGAGGCATGCACCTCCCAGGGAATCCACGGATTCACCTTGCGATACTTCGTGAGCACGCCGCCCGGACCGATCAGGCACGTTGCATTGAACACCAAGTCCGGCCAGTCGTCGTCCAACTCGATGAACGACCCGGTTTGGATGAAGCAGCCATGCGTGCGGCAGAGTGCCGCGTAGCGGTCGGTGTGCTCATTCGGCAGGCGCACGGCGAGGCGATCGCGCAGTTTTTCGACGCTGTCGAAGATCGGCGCGGCATGTGCAAACTCGGGGAAGGCCAGCAGCCGCACATCGAAGAACGGTTCGTAGCCGACGATCGCGTTCTCCGCCATC
>DATKJG010000114.1:0-2097 GCA_035543215.1 Phycisphaerales bacterium
GGATCAGGCACGGGCACTGGCGCGGGCCATGGTCACCATTGGCCGGCTTGGCGGCATTCCGACCGAGGCCTTCGTAACGGAGATGGACGCGCCGCTGGGCAACGCGATCGGCAACACGCTGGAACTGATCGAGTGCTTCGACACCTTGAAGGGCACCGGGCCCGCGGAGCAGAAATCAGTCGTGACGAGGCTGGCGGCACGTATGGTCATTCTGGCCGGGCTCGAACGGGACCAGCAGACTGCGGCGGCGCGCGTTGAGGCTGCGTTCACGTCAGGGCGTGCCCTGCAGACGCTGTCGCGGATGATCGAGCGACAGGGCGGCAACCCGCGCGTCGTCGACGATTACCGGCTCATGCCGTCGGCACCAGACCGCGCGATCGTGGTCGCCACGCGATCCGGTTTCGTGACGAACATGGCGGCGCTGGCGATCGGGCGAGCGGCCCACGTGCTCGGCGCCGGCCGGTCAAAAGTTGGCGAGCCGGTCGATCACGGCGTGGGCGCGGTGACGCTCGGGCACGTGGGCGATCAGGTTGGCGAAGGGCAGCCGCTCATCGAGCTGCACCACCGCGGTGGCCGCGGTCTCGATGAGGCGCTGACGCTCAGCAGGAGTGCGATCGAGATCGGCGATCGTCCCCCGGCCGCGCGCGCAAAGATTCTGGACGAAGTGCGATGAGGCGCTATGCACACTGAGACGCTCGAACCTCGACTTGGCGAACAGCGGTGGGGTCGTCATGACGGCTTGATTCTGGGTGGCCTGTTCGTCATCGCCCTCATCGCCGTGGGCCTGGGATTCGCGGGCGCGACGCGGGTGCAGCCAGTCGCCGGCCTGGCTGTGATTCTGGCGCTGGCGTACTGCTTATCGGCGGCGCGGCGCTCGATCGACTACCGCACGGTCGCGTGGGGACTGGCGCTGCAGTTCATCTTCGCGCTGATCGTCCTCAAGACAACGGCAGGGCAGGCGGTCTTTCAGAACGCCGGCCGCCTGATCACGAAGCTGCTGAATTTCACGTACGTCGGCTCCTCGTTCGTCTTTGGTCCGCTGGGGAACCCGGATGTGTGGCCGAAGATCATGACGAACGTGCTGGGCGCCGAGGGCGGCCAATACGCCAACATCTTCGCGTTCATGGTGCTGCCGACGATCGTGTTCATCGCCGCGCTGTTTGCGATGCTTTATTACTTCGGCGTCATGCAGCTCATCGTCCGGGTATTCGCCGTCATCATGCGGCGGTTCATGCGCGCGAGCGGGGCCGAAACGCTGAACGTGGCGGCCAGTATCTTCATGGGTCAGACGGAAGCGCCGCTGACGATTCGTCCGTTCCTGCCGCGCATGACCGAGTCTGAGCTGATGACGGTCATGACGGCAGGCATGGCGCATATCTCGGGCGGCGTCATGGCGGCCTACATCCTGTTTGGCGTCGAGGCGCAGCACCTGCTGACAGCCGTTATCATGACCGCCCCCGGCACGCTGATGATGGCCAAGATCTTCGTGCCGGAAACGCGCCAGCCGGAGACGATGGGCACCGTCAAGCTCAAGGTCGAACGGACCGACGTCAACGTCATCGATGCAATCGGGCGTGGAACGGGCGAAGGCCTGCACCTGGCTCTCAATGTTGGCGCGATGCTGGTGTCCTTCCTGGCCCTCATCGCACTCGTGAACGCCATCCTGGGTCTGGCCGGGCTCAGCATGCAGCAAATCTTCGGCTGGGTCTTTGCCCCGATCGCGTGGAGCCTCGGCGTGCCGTGGCGTGATTAGGCGACCATCGGGAATCTGCTTGGCACCCGGATGGTGCTCAACGAGTTCGTCGCCTACTCGCAACTCGGTCCGCTCAAGGCCATGCTCGATCCGAAGTCGTTCACGATCGCGACCTTCGCGTTGTGCGGTTTTGCCAACTTCAGCTCGATTGGCATTCAGATCGGCGGAATCGGCGCGCTGGCGCCGGAGCGTCGCCACGATCTGGCCCGGCTCGGCGTGCGCGCGATGCTGGCGGGAACGTTCGCCAACTTCCTGACCGCCACCATCGCCGGCATGCTGCTATGAGTGCGCCGGGTTCCTTCGAGCGTATCGAGGAGACCGCCGCGCACATTCGTTCACGCTGC
>DATKJG010000115.1:0-3340 GCA_035543215.1 Phycisphaerales bacterium
GCCTCCCGAATCCTCCTGCCGCTGTTTGCGCACGATCTCCTCGCCATCACGCGACTTGATCCCTCCCGCCCCCGCGGCGCCTTCCGCGCCCCCCGCGCCCCCCGCGCCGCCGTTCGTCGCTGCCGCATGCGATGGCCCGCCGTCGGCCCGCTCGCGCAGCGACTCGGGCATGGGCGTGGGCGGCGGCTCCTCCACGGCCGCGAGGTCGCGCTTGACCTCGATCACATCCACGCTGCCGCCGCAGTGCACATCGAAGTCGATGCCCACCTGGGCCGCCCGCCGCGCGATCACACCGGCGTCCGACTCCTGCTCGTACAGGATGCGCAGTGCCCCCAGCGCGTACGCAGCGCCCGAGCCGATGGCGCAGTACTGCTGGAAGGTGGTGATGTTCATGTCGCGCGACACCTTGAAGATGCCCGCGGCGTTGGCGATCAGGAACGTCGAATCCAGATCGACGAACGGATGCTGATCCTGCGCCTTGTGCTCGCGCACGAAGGTGTAGTCATCGCGCATCAGCCGCCAGAACTGGATGAAGAAACTGAAGACCTCGGTTTCGGAGCGCAGGCTGGGCGGGGCGTGCCGCAAGAGGTAGGCGTCGAGCATCTCGGCGTAAAGCGACCAGCCGGCCCACGCCAGCACCGAACTGCCCACGCGGTAGATCTTCTCGACGCGGCAGTTGTCGCGCGGGTAGCGCTCGCCGCCGAAACTCATCAGGGTGTCGGCAGCGAGAAAGGTGCGGTCAGCCTTGCGGACGGCGACGGCGACGGTCATGCGCGGAAGCGCCTCCGCGACGACTCAAGCACAGCCAAGATTGGCCGTCACCTCGCATTTCGCCTGAAAACCACCGTGCGGCGATGCGCCCGTCATTTCTTCAGGCCGAGGTGCTCGAGATACGCATCCATGTTCGGCTCGCGGCCGAGGAAGTCCTTGATCATGTCGATGGCGTCCATCGTGCCGCCCCGCGCCAGGATCTTCCGGCGATAGGTCGCACCGGCCTTGGGATCGAGCATGCCCAGTTCCTTGAAGCGGCTGAATATGTCCTGCGCGTACACCAGGCTCCACTGGTAGCCGTAGTAGCCCGCGGTGTAGCCGGGGTTGGAAAGATGCCCGAACGCCGCCTGAAAATAAATGTTGGGGACGGCCTTGTACAACTCGACCTGCGGGTACATGTCGTTGGCGATGGCGGTGGTGTCGACCACGCCGTCGTCATCGCTGTGATACGCCTGATCGACGAGGCCGTAATAGAACTGGTGCTCGGCGAACAGGCCCGAGCCGAGGTTGCGGGCCGCGATCATGCCATCGAGCAGTTCCTTGGGCAGCGGCTGACCGGTCTTGTAATGCCGCGCGAACGTGTTGAGCGCGGCGGCGTCCCACACCCAGTTCTCGAACATCTGCGACGGGGCCTCGACGAAGTCGCCTTCGACGTCGGTGCCGGCGAACTGCGCGAAGTCGGATTCAGTCAGGATCGTGTGCAGGCAGTGGCCGAACTCGTGGAAGAAGGTCTCGACCTCCTCATGCCGCAGCAGTGAAGGCTTGTCCGCCGTGGGCTTGGTGAAGTTGCACACCAGGGCTGCGAGCGGCAGCTCGACCGTGCCGTCGCTCCACTTCTTGCGCGGCACCAGGCCCCATTGCGCCGCGTGGCTGTACTTGTTGGGCCGCGGATAGAGGTCGATGTAGAACTCGCCGAGTTTGGCGTTCTTCGCCTTGTCCCAGACCTCGAAGAGCTTTACATCCTCGTGCCAGACCGGGCGGTCCTTGATCTGGCCGGCCTTGGCTTTGTCTGTCACGTCGCGATATTCGAGGCCGTACAGCGACTGCGTGATGCTGAACAGGCCTTCGACGACGCGGTCCATGGGGAAGTACTGCTGCACGAGTTCGCCATCGACCGCGTAGCGCGTCTTCTGCAGGTACTTCTCGTAGAACGACTGATCCCAGGGATAGAGCGTGGCGCTGGCGTTCTTGCTGTGCTCCTTCTTGGCGGCGAGGTATTCATCCCAGTCCTTCTTGGCCTTCTCGCGCACGAGCGGGCGCAACTTCGCGTAGAAGTCGTTGACCGCGGCCGAGTTCTTGGTCATGCGGATTTCATCCTCATAGTCCGCGACGGTCTTGTAGCCGAGGATGTGGGCCGCATCGGTGCGGAGCTTGAGCATCTTTTCGAGCACCGCGACGTTCTTTTCGCCGCCCTTGCGCTTGTACGCGGTCCACACCTTCTGGCGCGTGGTTTCGTTGTCGCACATGTCCATGATGGGCTGGAAGGTGGGGTAGTCCATCGTGGCGAAGTACAGGCCGTCGGACTGCTTGAGGGTCTCGAGAAACTCGCTGGGCATGCCGGCGAGTTCGTCCTTGGTCAGCGGCACCATGGTTTCGTCATCCGCGATGTTGCCGTCGAACTCGATCTGCAGGCGCGTGACCTCCTTCTGCAGCCCGGTGAGTTCGGCCCGCTTGTCGGCCGGCAGGTCCATGCCGGCGCGGCGGAAGTCGCGCATCGTCTCCTTGAGCAGCCGCGTGCGCACCGGATCGAGGCCGATCTTGAGCATCGAGACGGTCTTGACGGCTTCGAAGAGTTTCTCGTTCTTGCCCAGCTCGATGAGGTAGTTGACGTAGTGCTCCTCGGCCAGGGCCCCGCGCTCGCGCTCGGCGGCATCGGTCGAGACGTGATGCATGAACTGCAGCATGTTCGTGTCGATCTGCAGATGCTCGATGAGTTCATCGATCCCGCCGATGACGTTGTCGAAGTTGCGCTGGTTCTCGGGAATGGCGAGGATCTTCTGCACGCGCTCCTCGGCCCGCTGCAGCGCGGCAGCGATGGGCGAAGCGGGATCGATGTCGAACGCGGCGGACGCGGGCAGCGCCGCGATCGACGAAACGATGACGCCCGCCACAATCGACTTCAGAAACATGGAGTTGCTTGGCACGATGAATCCTTTGAATCTTCAACGCCGCACAGGCGGGAACCAGCACGAGGCAAAGCCTATCCGCAGATGACGCTCATGACACAGACCGAGAGAAAGTCATTTCTTCACTCGTCGGGACGATTCGCGCAGGCGACCAATGAAAAAAACCGCGGACCGGGGGTCCGCGGTTCGAGTGAATCGTTCACGACCTCACTGGCCGCCGCCGGGCCTCGTTGTCGGTTGGGCTCCAGGCTGCGCGCCGGGCTGGCCCGCGGGCGGAGTGGGCGGCGTCGGCGGTGCGCCGGCCACCGCTTCCAGCAACTCGACATCGAAGATCAGCGTCGCCTTGGGCGGAATGGGCTGACGGCCGAATTCGCCGTAGGCCAGTTCGTACGGAATGATCAGCTTCCGCTTGCCGCCCACCTTCATGCCGCCGACGCCTTCGG
>DATKJG010000116.1:0-5803 GCA_035543215.1 Phycisphaerales bacterium
GCCTGGTCTTCGCCGGCGGCACGCTCATCAACACCGGTCATCCGGTGGCGGTCGAGAGCGGCCGGCTGATCCACACGATCACCTTCGTCGAGCCCACCGCGCACTGGCTGCAGTCGCACGGTTACGGCGCGATCGCCTACGGCATGAATGCCCTCGCTGGCGGCATGCGGTTTTCGTGAGGCCAGGGGTCGGAGGTCAGAGAGTGGTCTCCTGACATCTGCTCTTATCCGCCCATATTGAAGAGCCGCGCGTTCAGGCCTTCCTGTGTCACGTCGAAGTACTTGTACTTCAACTTTCCCACATGCTGCGGCCGCAACTGGCAGCGCACCACGCCGTTGCCCATCGGATCAAATCGCGTTTCCTGGGCGGGCAACCCCGCGACCATGCGCGTCAGCGTCGCGACCAGGTCGTGGCGGTGCTCCTTCATGTAGCCGACGCAAGCGTCCTTGCCGCCCCCTTCGGCCTCGAATTGCTGCCGGGTCTGCTCGGCGAGCAACTGCTCCCAAATGAGGTCGTACTCCTGCTGCCGCAGGCTCTCCAGGAACAGGACCAGGACATGCACGGGCGTGATGGGGCGCAGCACGATCGAGCCGTCCTCCATCTCCTCGCGAATGAGGAAGGGCTTCTGAGCCTCTTCCTTGCTTCGCCCCATGCTGCTCTGTTCCTGATAGGTGGTGTACTTGATCACTGTGCCGTCGGCGAGACGGATCTCCTCGGGCAGATCGCCCATCGCCGCCTTGTAGTAGAACGCCGGCCGCTTGTGATACTCCACGCGATACGACTCGCAGCCGGCGAGCGCCGCCACGCAGCCCAGCATCAACATGAAGGCGATTCGAACCAACGCTTCGCTCCTGAGGCACACGCGAAGAACGCATTGTACTGCGACTGCCCCGGCCAACGCAGCGCACAAGCACGTCACAAAATACGGCTGATAATCCGCTGCAACGGCCATGCAACGCAGACTCAGCCACCGCCCTGCTGCTCGTACAACTTGCGGAAAAGGGCCGCGTCTTCATCGCTGTCAAGGGGCGTCAACTTGTGCGTCCGCGGGTCATACTCCGACAGCGTGTGCTCGATCATGTCGTAGATCATGATGCGGCCGGTCGCGGGATCGGTCACGACGATGCGGTTCTCGTTGGCCTCTGGCCTGGGCTCGGGCTTGGCCGCCACCGCCGGCGCGCTCTTCCACGGCGCATCGGGATCGAGGGCCAGGCGAGCCGCCCACAACTGCACCTGCTGATCGGGCCCGCGGCGGCTGGTCCAGATCATCCACTTGCCGTCATGCGAGAGCGCCGGCAGCACATCCGAGGCCGGCGTCGCGCCCGCCGAGTCGAAGTAGGTGATGCGACGCTTCGCGGTGCCGTACTTGACCGTACCCTTCGAGCCTGACAGGTTGCCCGGGTCGGCATCGATCATGTACACCTCGAAGTTCATCTCGCCGAGGATGCTCGAAGCGTAGATCAGCCGCCGGCCATCCTTCGTCCAGTACGGGCACCAGTTCACGCACGCTTCGTCGGTGACCTGGATCTCGCGCTCGACGCCGGTGATTTCGCCCTTGTCGTTGAAGGCGAGATCGGCCACGTAGATCTGCAGAAGGTTGTCGCCATCGCGATCGGAGCGATAGCAGATGCGACGACCATCGGGCGAGAAAAACGGCCCGCCGTCGTAGCCGCGCGCCTGCACGAGGCGCGTCTTGCGGCCAGTCTGCAGATCATTGACGAACAGGTCGCCCTCGCCCGATTCCAACGAGCAATACAGCAGGTACCGGCCGTCGGGGCTGAAGGAACCTTCGGCGGTGTATGCCTTTCCGTCGCCAGCAATGGTCTTAAGCGTGTTCGCCGTGCCGTCAGCCTTGGCCAGATCGCATTCAACAATGCGCATCTCGGGCGGGAACATCCACTTGTACACGCCGCCGCGCTGGAAACCCGGCGCCTCCTTCTGCGTCGGCTTTCCGATGGTCGAGGCGAAGATCACTGTGTTGGGGTTGCTCGGATGGAACCAGCCGCAGGTATTGGCCGAGCCGGGCGGACTCAGGCGCTTGATGTGCTCGATGCCGGCGATGCGGCCGGTGGCGGCGTCGTAGGCGACATCCGCCACGAACATGGCGTAGAAATCGTCGGGCGTCGCGCCGTTCGCGGGCTTCTCCACAGCCTGGAAGATGATCTTCGAGTCGTCGGGCGAGAAGTACGACTCGCCGGCCTTCACGAAGCGATCGCTGAAGGTCAGTTGCACCCAGCCGTCGAGGATGCCGGCCTCGGCCTTGCGCCAATCGGCGCCGGACTCGGGCTTGGGCTGCTGGGCGGCGCTCAGCGAAATGGGAGCGCAACCTGCAGTCACCCCGATCAGTGCGAACAGTGCAAAACGACAGCGAGTCTGGTTCGTGCGCATAAGCCCAGATGATAGCCTTGCCATCGCCGCCTCATGCTTCCGCCGATTCTTCATCTCGACGAGCGCCTCATCGTGCTGGACAAGCCGGTGGGGCTGCTGTCGGTGCCGGGCATTGGGCACGACAAGCGCGACTGCCTCGCGGTGCGCGTGGCGGCAGCGTATCCAGGCGCGCGAATCGTGCATCGCCTCGATCGCGACACCTCCGGGGTGATCATCATGGCCCGGGACGCCGAGGCTCATCGCGAACTCTCCCGGCAGTTCCACGACCGCGAAGTGAGCAAAACCTACATCGCCATCGTCGCTGGCGTGATGAGCGGGGATTCGGGCGTCATCGATCTGCCGATGCGCAAGGACATGGATCCGGCGAACGCGCCGCGGCAGGTCATTGATCATGCCGAGGGCCGCCCCGCCATCACACACTGGTGGGTCCAGCGGCGCGAGACAATCGACGGAATCGATCGCACGCGCGTGCTGCTCAAGCCCGTCACCGGCCGCTCGCACCAGTTGCGGCTGCACCTCAAGTCGATCGGCCATCCGATCCTCGGCGATGATCTCTATGCGCCGTCAGCGGTGCTCGCGATGGCCGATCGGCTCATGCTGCACGCGCAGAGCCTGACGCTCGTGCATCCCCAGACGGCCTCGCTCATGACGTTCGAGGCGCCGTGCCCATTCTGAACGACATCTGAGCGCGGCGCCTGCGCAGCGTTCGCTATGATCTGCTCGTGACCGATTCGCGCACAACCATCTCGCGCCGGAGTCTTCTGAAACTTGGCGCCGGCGCGGCCATCACCGCTTCGACTCCGGCCACGCTGGCGGTTTCGCCAACCGCTCGCCAGGCAGATTCGAAGCCGCGCAACGTGATCTTCATGGTGTCCGATGGCATGAGTCCGGGCGTGCCGGCCCTGGCTGAGGCGTTCTCGCACATCGTCCGTGGAGCCGGCACGGGCACGCACTGGCGCGACCTCGCGCAGCGCGACGATGTCACGCGCGGCTATCTCGACATGGCCTCACTCAATTCGCTGGTCACCGACTCGGCGGCTGCGTCATCCTCGTGGGGCTCGGGCGTCCGCATCTTCAACTGGGCTCTCAACACCCTTCCCGATGGCCGTGAACTGAAGCCGATCGCCGTCCTCGCCAGGGAGCGCGGCAAACGCATCGGCCTGGTCACCACGACACGCATCACGCACGCGACGCCCGCCGGCTTCGCCGCGTACGCGCCCAACCGCGACTTCGAGGACGACATCGCGCCTCAGTACATCGATCGCGTCGATCTCCTGCTGGGCGGCGGCAGCATGCACTTCGACTCCGCACGCCGCCGGGATCGTCGCGACCTGTTCGCCGAGTATCGCAACGCCGGCTTTACGCTTCTGTATTCACGCGACACACTCCTGAACCAACCAGCCGCCGACGCCCGAGTGCTGGGGCTGTTCTGGAACGACCATCTTCCCTATACGATCGACCGCAACCGCGAACCGGCCATGCAATCGCGCGTGCCGACGCTGGCGGAGATGACAAGCAGCGCACTGCAGAATCTGTCGCATTCGCCGGATGGCTTCCTGCTGCAGGTCGAAGGCGGGCGCGTCGATCACGCCGCGCACGACAACGACGCTGCGAGCATGCTGCACGATCAACTCGCCTTCGACGACGCCATCGGCGTGGCGCTCGAATTCGCGAAGGAGCACGGCGACACGCTTGTCATCATCACTACCGACCACGGCACGGGTAACCCCGGCCTCAGCGGCATGGGCAGCAAGTACCATGAGAGCAACGCCGGCCTGGAACGGCTCGCGCACGCAAATGCCTCGTTCGAGGTGATCCATGCGCGCCTCGCTGAATCACAGAGGCAGCGCCAGGCGCCGCCCGACGCCGCCACCATGGCGGAGGCGCTGAAACAGGGAACGGGAATTGAGGTCGATGCTGCGACGGCCCGCACCCTCGCCGACGTCTTCGCCAACAGCAAGGCGGCTGCGCCGGTCGAGATGTGCACGTTCCAAGCCAACATCGCCGGCCTCCTGGGCCAGGCCCTCTCGAATCACACGGGCGTGACGTTCACGGGCATCACGCACACCAGCGACTGGGCGCTGTGCCTGGCACTGGGCCCCGGCCGCGAGCGCTTCAGCGGGCTTCACGCCAACACGGACGCGTTCCAGATCATCGCCGAGTTCTTCGGCATCGAGCATCGCAACCCGCGGATGACGACGGATGAGGCGAAGCCGTTTGCGCTGCTGGCGCCTGAGATCGTGATCGATCGCCGATACTGCACTTGATGGGAATTCAAGCGCGGACAAATGAGCGCACTATCTGGGCGTTCCGCGGCCTCCCGCGGCGCGCAGTTTGTCGTCGATTTCGCTCAGCCAGTTCTGCACCATATTGATCTGAGTCAGGTTCTCTTCATTCGCACCGCGCTGAATGAACGTGAACTGGCCCGCGCCGGGGCCGATCGCCAAGGTGTCGTTCGCCATGCGCAACTTGTCCAGCGAGAAGAGGATCGCGGGCTTCGACGCCGACAGTTCAGGATCGGTGACGATGTCCGCTTTCATCCAGCGACCGGGTGGTTCGCTGAAGTACAGCGACTTGCCATCGCTCGACCACAACGGATCGTCGGCCCCGACGCTCGAAACCATCAGCGACTGCTCATCATTGGGCATCGCCGGTGGGCCGCCGGGGCCGCTCGGCATGCGCTTGATGTACAATTCCATGCGGCCGGAGGCATCGGAGAGATACGCCAGCCAGCGGCCGTCGGGCGAGATGCGAGCCATCGGCTCGTTGGCGCTGGTAATCAGCAGCGGCAGCATCTGCCCGTTCTGACCAAACATCACGATATCGCTCGATTCGCCGGGCCTGCCGCGCACGCACACGATGCCTGGACCATTGGGATTGACGTCGATCGGGCCCAGAATAAGTTCGCCGGGCTTCGCTTCATGGAGAAGTTCCGGCTCGCCGATGCCGTCGATCCTCCGGCGGTAGACATTGACATTGCCCTCGCCGGACAATCCGGCGTACACCACCTGCCTGCCCTGCGGCATCCACGCGCAATACCCGCAATCAAAGTCGGGCGTCGGAAGGCGCCTCAGCCGGCCCTCGGCGATGTGATAGACGTACAAGCCATACAGGCCGGTGGTGTCGAGGACTTGCCCGCACACCATGGACCCGTCTGGCGAAGGAATCGCGCTCCCCACGAAATTCGCCAGCAAGCTTGAGAGCGTTTCGACCTTGCCGCTCAAATCCACGGTCGCCAGGTGTCGATCGCCCGACACCACGCCGCCAGCGACATACACCAGTGTGCCATCCTGCGCGACATCCCACGCCCAACTGTCCTCGCCTTGGCGCGTGCGCAGGTCATTCATCAGCGGAACGTGCGGGCCGACGATTTCGCATCGATCAGGATCGAGGGCGGCTGCAAGAAGCGCATCTC
>DATKJG010000117.1:0-5271 GCA_035543215.1 Phycisphaerales bacterium
CCAACTGACGGCGCGGCGCAGCCGCAGGCTGCTGACGCCTCGCGCGCCGATGTCGGAACGGGCCCGAGCGCCCCGAAGCCCGAGAGCGCCTCACCCGCAAAGAAACCTCGCCGTGCGCTGTATCGCGCTGGCCGGGTCTCGGTCTCCTCGCGTGCCCGTGACGGCGGCAGCGATGATGAATGACCGACGCCGATCGCGCGACGATGTACAGATATGATCCGGCGATGCCTGATGCAGCGAGCGCGACAACCCGGCGTCTGATTGTGCTGGGCTCCACCGGCTCGATCGGCGTGAGCACGCTCGAGGTCGTCGCGCACCTTCGCGCCATCGGCGCGATCCACTTTGAGATCGCCGGCCTCGCCACCGGCTCGCGGGCCGAAGTGGTCTGCGAGCAGGCCAGGGCGTTCGCCGTGCCGGCAATCGCTGTCGCCAATGACGTCGATCACCCGTGCCTGCGCGATGCAGGTGCACGCATCTTTCGAGGTCCCGATGCTGCTCTCGAACTGATTGAGACCGTCGCGCAGCCCGGCGACCTGGTTGTCGGCGCGATGGTGGGGTCGGCAGGAATCCCGGCGATTCTGGCAGCCATTGATCGGGGCTGCGACATCGCGCTGGCGAACAAGGAAACGCTGGTTGCCGCCGGTGCGATCGTAATGCCGCGCGTCCGCCAGAAAGGCGTGAACCTGCTGCCGGTCGATTCGGAGCATTCGGCGATCTTCCAATGCCTCGCAGAAGGCGGCCAGGCAATCCGCCGCATCGTCCTCACTGCCTCGGGCGGACCGTTTCGCACGTGGACAGCCGAGCGCAAGGCACGAGCGAGCGTCGAGGAGGCGCTCAATCATCCGACGTGGAACATGGGACCGAAGGTCACGATCGATTCAGCGACTTTGATGAACAAGGCGCTGGAGATCATTGAAGCCCATTGGCTCTTCGACATGCCCGGCCACCAGGTCGATGTGATCATTCACCCGCAGTCGATCGTGCACGGCCTTGTCGAATTCGCGGACGGCTCGGTCCTGGCGCAACTCTCGCCGCCGGACATGAAGACGCCGATTCAATACGCGCTCACATGGCCCGGTCGATGCGAAGGCATTTCGAAGAGGCTCGACTGGTCATTGCTGAGCCGGCTCGAGTTCGAGCAGGTCGATGGCGAGCGATTCGCAGCGCCGGCGCTGGCGCGTCGCGCCATTGAAGGCGGCGGCACTGCTGGCGCGGTGCTCAACGCAGCAAACGAAGTGGCGGTGCAGGCGTTTCTCGAGCGGCGCATTCCCTTCAGTCGCATCGTCGAACTGGTGCAGGAGGCGTGCGAAGCGATCGAACCGCGCCCGCTGCATACCATGCAGGACGTCCTTTCGGCCGATCGCGCGGCGCGAGCGTTCGCGATGGAGCGTTTGGCGCAAGCGCCGGCGGCTGCCATACGCTGATTGCCCGAGGTGCGACCAGATCTGGCCGATATGTACGGTTGTTCATCGAACCTTGCCCCCACGGCAGAGCCGAGGGCGCACGGATGCGGACCTTGATCGCATGATTCAGACAGTTCTCTATGTCGTGTTGATGCTGATCGGCTTCGGAGCGCTGATCTTCATCCATGAACTGGGTCACTTCCTCGCGGCCAAGTGGGCGGGCATACGGACTGAAGCCTTCGCGGTGGGCATGGGGCCGGTCGCGCTCGCGTGGCGGCGCGGCATCGGGCTTCGCCTCGGCTCAACCGGCAAGGCAGTCGATGAGCGCGTGCGCGAGTACTTCAAGTCGAGCGGCATCTCCATCGATCTCGAGGGCGGCGATGAGATCGAACGCCGCAAGCATCTCTATCGCGCCATGGATGCGCTGAGCATCGGCGAGACGGAATACTCGCTGCGCTGGCTGCCCATCGGCGGCTTCGTGAAGATGCTGGGGCAGGAAGACGCCAACCCCAACTACGTCTCCGACGATCCGCGCTCCTACAACATGCGGCCGATCGGCAAACGCATGGTGGTGGTGTCGGCGGGCGTGATCATGAACCTGATCCTCGCGATCATCCTTTTCGTGATCGCGTTCGTGGCGGGCGTGCGTTTTCCCGCGCCGGTGATTGGCGATGTCGCAGCCATCATGCCCGCGGGACGGACGATGCCCGTCAATGCCGCGGCCCTGGGCGTCACCACGCCTGGCCTGCAACCGGGTGATCGCGTGCTGTCGATTGACAACGACCCGACGCGCACCTTCGCCGACATCCACATCGCGGCGGCGATGGCCCGGCCCGGCAGCACGCTTGCACTCAAGGTTGAGCGGGCAGGCGTTGAACGGCCGCTGGAGTTCAATCTCGTGCCGGAGAAGGACCCAACCGGCGGTCTGCTGAGCATCGGCGTCGCGCCGGGCTCCTCGACGAAACTGATTGGTGCCGGCGGTGATGACGACGATCGGCGCATCGTTCAGGAATTCCTCGAACGAGCAGGACTGGCAACGACGGGCGTAAAGCCGGGCATGACATTGACAGCGGTCAACGACCGAGAGGTCAGCGCCTACGGCCAATTGGCGCAAACGGCCCGCGAATCGAACGGGCAGCCCTTGCAGACGACATGGACGATGCAGGTGACGGATCGCACGACGCAGGTCTCATATGTTGCGCCGCTTAATGTGCAGCCGGATTTCGAGACCTATCGCACGCGCGACGCTGCGCCGGATGACGGCATCGCAGGCTTCACGCCGCTGATGCGCATCTCGCGCGTGCTGGATGACAGCCCAAACAAGGGCGCGCTGCGCGAAGGCGATGTCATCCTGCGCATCGACGATGTGGCCTATCCCCGCCTGTCGCAGATCTACAAGGCGTTCGAGGATCGGCGGAGCAAGGACGTGACCGTCCTGGTTCTGCGCGATGGCGAGCAGGTTCCTGTCACGTGTCACGTGAGCCGCGGCGGCAAAGTCGGCACCGAGTTGCGTCCGGCGCTCGACCTGATGATGACTGCGCAACCGATCGCGGAGTATTCGCGATACCGCACCGACAACCCCGCGCAGACGGAGGATGTGACGGTGCCGGCCGGCCGCGCCGGGCTGTTCACGACCGGCGGCACGACAATTCTGGCGGTCGAAGGTCGCGACGTCGGATCGTGGTCCGAGTTCCGCAGCGCCATGGTCGAAGCTACGTCGGCGGCGCTGAAGGACGAGACCTCAGCAGATATCAAGTTGCTGGTGCAGCATCCGATTGCCGGCTCACCGCAGGAGACCGTCTCACTCGAACTGAATGCACCGGAAGTGAAGAGCCTGCATGATCTGAAATGGCACGTAGACCTGCCGAGTTACCTGTTCGAACCACTGTACACGATTCGCAAGGGCAGCCCGTTGCAGGCCATCGCAATGGGATTTGAAGAGACCAAGAAGATGGTCCTGATGACCTATTTGACGATCGACCGGCTCATCCGCCGCAGCGTCGGCGTGGACCAGTTGCGCGGGCCGGTCGGCATCGTGCACATCGGCACGAAGGTAATGCGCGAGGGCTTCATCTACTTCCTGTTCTTCCTCGGCATGATCAGCGTGAACCTGGCGGTGATCAACTTCCTGCCGCTGCCCATCGTCGATGGCGGGCTGTTCCTGTTCCTGATCTACGAGAAACTCAAGGGACGGCCGCCGTCGCTGGCGTTCCAGAATGCCGCAACGGTGGTGGGGCTGGTGATCATCGGCACGGCGTTCGTCGTCACGTTCTACAACGACGTGCTGCGCCTCATTGGCTGATGCGGCGTCCACCTGCTCAATGTCCAAAAGAAAGCACCCCTCGCGCAGTCTTCTGAGCCGCCTGCGCGAGGGAGCCGAAACAGGTCTATGGAGTCTTCCTGGCGGCGGAAACGGCGAGGTGACCGCGTTCTGCGCTGTTGTTCCGACCCGGATGGCCGAAGTTGCAGCAGACATTCGCACAGATGGGCGGCTGCTGGGATTCTGTCGCAAAGCGCGGCCTTGGGCTACACTTGTTGCGCCTCGGGTTGATACCGGAGATTCTCATGCGCGCACGAACAACGCTGTCAATCATGGTGATGTCCACGCTCGCGTTGGCATCGAGCGGCTGTTATGAGGACGCAGGCACCCCGCCGCCACCTCAGCCAGAGCAGGCCGCCGGGACGCATGAGGGCCCGCTGACCGAGATGACTCGTGGCGGAGGCGGGGCGAGTCCCGCGCTGGGCAAGGCCAAGCAGACCGCGACGAACATCGCTGACCGCGCCGAGCAACGATCGCGCGAAATCGCCGGCCAGGCTGATGATCCCTTGAGCGACAAGCCCAAGAGCGATCCGGCCCCGACGGACGATCCGCGCTGAGCCATCGTGTGCAGCCACTCTGAGCGGGGAGGATTGGCAGTGCATGCACAATGCTTCAGCTATGTACTTGCAATCAGCCTGCCGATCAGTTCTGGGGTGAGATCGCGCAATGAATGCACCATCAACTGCGGCTGCAGACCTGCGAAGTCGGCCGCTTTGCGTCCGCGGCTGAGAAGTACGACGCAGGCCATGCCGGCGGCGTGAGCGGCCTGCACCCCCGCGGGTGCATCCTCGACCACCGCACATAGCGACGGAGGGACGCCGAGACGCTTCGCCGCAACCAGGAAGACTTCGGGGTCGGGTTTGCCGCGGTGCACATCCATACCGCTCACGATGGCGGAGAACGCATCGCGACGGCCGAGGCCATCAAGCGCCACCTGCAGATTCTCAGGCGGGCCTGACGAACCCATCGCCAGCGCAAAATCTGCCGATTTCATCGCATCGATGAGTTCGGTCGCACCGTCCATCACAGGAAAGTGGTCCGCCACGATCTGCCGGTAGAGCGACTCCTTGCGGTCATCGATTGCGCGAATGCGGACTTCATCATCGATGCCCCAACAGCGCTGCACGATCTCGCGGCTGGTGCGGCCGAAACTCGCAGCGAAGTCGTCTTCGGTGAACTTCACGCCTTCCTCGCGCGCGATGCTCTGCCAGCTGCGCAGGTGCGCTTCGTATGAATCGACGAGCACGCCATCCACGTCGAAGATCACCGCCTGTCGTTTCGTCAAGGAATTCACCACGCAGACCTTATCATCCCTTCTCGCTCAGTGTCCTCCGGAATCGCCGTGGTGAAATCGCTTGCAGACCCTCTCGGAAATCCGTGCACTGCTCGCCGGGCGCGACCTTCGTCCGAAACATCGCCTCGGGCAGAACTTCCTGCATGATCAGAATCAGTTGCGCAGGTTGATCAACGCGGCGCATCTCAGTCGCGGCGATGTCGTTCTCGAGGTCGGCCCCGGCACCGGCACGCTGACCGAGGCCTTGCTCGAGG
>DATKJG010000118.1:0-14737 GCA_035543215.1 Phycisphaerales bacterium
GATGCCGGCTTCGCGCGCGATGCGGCGAACAGCCGGCGTGGCGAGCGCCTTGCCGTTACTCGATTCGCCGTTGTCTTGTGGGGCGGCGGGCTTGCGCGCGAAGCGGTCTGGGATGCTGAGCGTGCCGCCGACCGAGCCGACGACGGTGCCGGCGTCCTCGCGCTCGGCGGGTTCGGCGTTCTTCGCAACTGGCGCCGGTTTCGATTCGCTCCGACCTGGCCCCCCAGAAGCAGGTCGGCCGGAGGTTTCGGATTTCGCGGGCGACTTCGAAGCGGGTGTTGCGGCGGCGGCGCCGATGTCGTAAGTCACGAGGATCGCGCCGACGTTGATGATGTCGCCTTCCTTGCCTTTCAATTCCTTGACGACGCCGGCCCACGGACTGGGCACTTCGACCAGGGCCTTGTCGGTTTCCATCTCCGCCAGGGTCTGATGCTCGGCAACCTTCTCACCGGGCTTGACGCGCCACTTGATCAGTTCGGCTTCATGCACGCCTTCGCCCAGATCGGGAAGGATGAAGTGCGACTTGTCCGCTGGTTGCTTGGTTCCGGCCATGAGTTCACCACAGTGTAAGCAGGATCAATACGCAGCGAGTTCCTCGATCGCCTTGCCGATGCGCGGCGCGTCAGGCAGGTATTCGAGTTCGAGCTTGTAGTACGGCATGATCGTGTCGAAGCCTGTGACGCGCTGAATCGGCGCCTCCAGATGCAGGAAGCAGCGCTCCATGATCCTGCTGGCGACCTCGGCCCCAAGGCCCGCGGTCAGCGGGGCCTCGTGCACAATGATCGCGCGCCCGGTCTTCTTCACGCTGGCGATGATCGTGTCGGTGTCCATGGGCGAGATCGTTCGCAGATCGATCAACTCGATCGACTTGCCGGATTTCTCGATGGCCTGCATGCACTGAATCACGCTCGCGCCCCACGAGATCATGGTCATCTCCTCGCCTTCGGTGACGATGCGGGCCGGGCCGATGGGGATCGTGTACTCATCCTCCGGCACTTCCTCGCGGAAGGCGCGGTAGATGCGCTTGGGCTCGAAGTAGATCACCGGATCGGGATCGCGAATGGCGCTAATGAGCAAACCCTTGGCGTCGTAGGGCGACGATGGCATCACGACCTTCAAGCCCGGCGTATGGGCGTAGATCGCCTCGGGCGAATCGCTGTGCAGTTCCGGCGCGTGGATGCCGCCGCCGACGGGAACGCGAATCGTCAGCGGCACGGTGAGTGCGCCGCGCGTGCGCGTGCGCATGCGGGCGGCGTGCGTGCAGATCTGGTCGTACGCGGGGCCAAGGAAGCCTTCGAACTGGATCTCGGGGACCGGTCGCAGGCCCGCCATGGCCAGGCCGATCGCCGTGCCGATGATGCCCGACTCTGCGAGGGGTGAATCGACAACACGATCGGGGCCGAATCGCTGCCACAGACCCTCGGTGACGCGGAACACGCCGCCGTTCTTGCCTACGTCCTCACCAAGAATCAGGACGCGCGGATCGGCCTCCATCTCCTGGATGAGGGCGAGATTGATGGCTTGGACGAGGGTGAGATTGGCCATGGATCGAGGGTGTTGGGGGGGCCGGGCACGCGGAATAGACTTGCACCCCCCGGACCAGCGGAATCCCGCTCCGCTCCGCCAGCCACGCTCAGGATAGCACGCCAGAATCGGCTGGACGGAATCCGCGTGAATGTGCCCGGTGGACATCGCTCACGATGGCAATGACGGTCTTCCGTCACGCCCATCGGCGACGGATGACGTTCGAATTCAGCCTCAGAAACGGAGAAGTCATGATCGAACTCAAGAATCGTGTTGGTTTGTTCGCCCTGGCCATGATGCCGCTGCTCGCGACGTCGGCCTGGGCGCAGTCGGGATATGTCGTAACCGAACTCGGCACATTGGGCGGGACGGAATCGGCGGCCCTTGGCCTCAACGACGCCAACCAGGTCGTGGGCTGGTCCCACGCCGCCAATGGCCAGAAGCACGCCTTCCGCTGGAGCCAGGGCTCGATGCTCGACCTTGGCACGCTGGGCGGCGACGCGTCGGTTGCTTGGGCGATCAACAACGCCGGTGTGGTCGTGGGAGAGTCGCTGCCGACCGGGCAGACAGGCAGCGCCAACTACCGCGCGTTCATCTTTCAGAATCAGACGATGACGCCGCTGGCCACGCTTGGAGGCACGTGGAGCGTCGCATACGACCTCAACGAATCGGGCGTTATCGCCGGCCTCTCGTACAACACGTTCCAGCGCGAGCAGGCGGTGACATGGACAGGCGGGGCGATCACGAACATCGCGGCGGCCGGCGGCGCGACTGACCAGCGCACGCGCGGCTACGGCCTGAACGACGCCGGCGCCGTCACAGGCTGGGGATACACGCCGCTGGCCGGCCCCAACAACGCCTTTCGCTACAGCGGCGGCCAGTGGACGCAGATCGGTGGCTTCGGCCAGTTCCAGAACTCCGAGGCCTATGACATTGGCAACTCCGGCATCGTCGTCGGCTCGAGCGCACCGCCTACCGGCGGCGACTGGCACGCAGCAATCTGGCTGCCCGCGAACCCCACGGTGGCCGTCATTCTCGGCACGCTGCCGGGCTTCTCATTGGCTGAGTTGGATGACATCAATGGCGACGACCACGCCGTCGGCCGCGCATACGTCGATAACGTCCAGAGCCGCGCGATCTACTTCGACGGCAAGGCCCTCAGCGATCTCAACGACTTCCTGCCTGACAGTTTCCAGGGCGATCTGGTGGACGCCCGCGAGATTAACGAGAACGGCGCCATCGCTGCGACCGCCCGTCACAAGGGCGTGCTGCGCGCTGTGCTGCTCACGCCTGCCACGCCCGGCGACATCGATCTCAACGGTGTCGTGGACGTCAACGACCTCCTGGCTGTGATCAGCAGTTGGGGGCCGTGCCCGCCCAGCGGCTCATGCCCAGCCGACCTCAACGGCGACACGCAAGTCGATGTCAACGACCTGCTGATCGTGATCACCCACTGGAGTTGATCGGTGAGGATCAGGCTTCGACGCGGTGGCGGCTTGACGGTGCGGTGTCCTGCGCGCCGTCGAGCTGCGACGGATCCTGGCCAAGTGAATGCGTCTGCATCGTGTCGCGCTGGATCCTGAGGTGCTCGGGCAGTTCCGCGTACATCGAATCGAAGAAATCCGTCCTCGCCGGCGCGGCGATATGCTCGGCCCGCTCGACGACCGCCGCGACGTCGGCCTTGGCCTTCTCCTGCAGCGCCGCTTCCTTCTTGTCGTCCCATAGTTTCTTCTTGCGCAGGTAATTGCCCAGGCGCGTCAGCGGATCGCGGTTCTTCCATGCCGCGAGTTCGGTCTCATCGCGGTAACGGCGGGCATCGTCAGCCGTGGTGTGATCGCCCAGGCGATAGGTCAGCGCCTCGATGAACGTCGGCCGCCTGTCTTCGCGGGCCCGCCTGATGGCGTCGCGCATCACCTTCACCACGGCGAAGATGTCATTGCCATCGCACTGCACGCAGTCCATGCCGTAGGCCACGCCGCGCTGCGCAATCGTCGGGGCCGAGCACTGAATGCTCGTCGGCACCGAGATCGCCCAGCCGTTGTTCTGACAGAAGAAGATGACTGGGATGTCGAGGTTGGCAGCGAAGTTGGCGGCTTCGTGGAAGTCGCCTTCGCTGGTGGCGCCGTCGCCGAAGAACGTGCAGGCGATGGAGTCGGACTTCTGATACTTCGCCGCCCATGCCAGGCCGACCGCGTGCAGCATCTGCGTGCCGATGGGAATGGCCAGCGGCGTCATGAACAGGCCTTCGGGAATCTGGTTGCCGCGCTCGTCGCCCATCCAGTGCAGCAGCACGTATTCCATGGGCAGGCCGCGCCAGAACAGGCCTGCATTCTCGCGATAGCACGTCACCAGCCAGTCGTCCTTGTTCAGCGCGTACGCAGCGCCCAGCGAGGTGGCTTCCTGCCCCATGTTCTGCGGATACGTGCCCATGCGGCCGGAGCGCTGCAGTTTGAACGCGACTTCATCGAGTTGGCGGCACACGGCCATGTGCTCGTAGAGGCGCACGGCATCTTCATCCGGTATCAATCCCTTGCCGAGCTTGGCGTCGAACTCGCCGCGCTCATCGAGGATGCTCACGTGCTCGATCTCGGTCTTGAAGGCGGTCGTGATGGGCATGGCTGCAGCGAAAATCGAATGAAAACCAGCGAAAACAAGGCGGACGGGTCATTGTAGCAGACCACAAGAAAACCCCGGGCCAGCCCGGGGCAGTGTGCTGATCTTGTGGATGCTGACCGCCGCTTACACGTGCACGGCCTGGCGCGACTTGCTGGTCGATCCCTCGGCGATGCGCTGCTCGGCCACAGCGACCGCGGCCTCGTAGGCCGAGCGCGCGCTCGCTGTCGCCTTCAGGACTTCCAGCGATGTGTGCTCGATGTTGGCGATCAGTTCTTTCAACTTGCGATCGTCGTAGCCAAGGTACAGGCCTGCGAGCTGAATGACGCCGCCGGCGTTGGCGACGAAGTCGGGCACGTACGTCACGCCCAGGCTCTTGAGGATCACCGCATCCTCATCGGGATCATCCAGCACGTTGTTGGCGCCAGGTACAACCATCTTCGTGTTCAACTGATTGGCGAGTTGGCCGTCGATCACGCCGCCCAGCGCGCACGGCGAGAGGATGTCGCACTTGACGGTGAGGATCTCGGTTGGGGCCACGTCCTTCGCGCCGTACTGCTTGACGCAGCGAGCGACATTATCGGGATTGATGTCGGCGACGACGCACTTAGCGCCCTGTTCGCTCACGATGCGCACGATGTTGGTGCCGACGTTTCCCACACCCTGGATCGCGATGGTCAGGCCCCTGAAATCGACCTTGCGACCGTTATGAGCGAGTGCGGCCTTCATGGCATTGACGACGCCTTGGGCGGTGTAGGGCGACGGATCGCCGCCGACCGAGACTTTTTCGCCGCCCATCACGTGGCGGGTCTCCAAGGCCATCCAGTCGACGAACTGCGTGTTGACGCCGACGTCCTCGGCGGCGATGTACACGCCGGAGAACGTATCGACGAAGCGGCCCATGGCGCGGGCCTCGGCCTCGGTGGCGGGCACGCCGGGCTTGGGCATCATGATCACGCTCTTGCCGCCGCCCATGGGCAGGCCGGCCGCGGCGCACTTGTAGGTCATGCCCTGGCTCAGGCGCAAGACGTCGTACAGAGCGTCGTCTTCGGTTTCGTAGTACCAGCGCCGCGTGCCGCCCAGGGCGTTGCCGAGCTTGGTGGAGTGCAGCGCGATCATGGCCCGCAGGCCGGTGACCGGATCGTGATGGAACGCGATGCGCTCGTGGCCGCGTGAGATGATGTTGCTGAAGACGTGCATGGTGATAGAGGTGTCAGGTGACGGGCGTCAGGTGACAGTGGGCGACTACGGGCGACAGTTTAGCGTGCGGCGACCTCGCCGCCCTTGGGTGAACTGGCCGCGCCGGGAATCTGGTCGGCGCGGACGGTCGTGCCGCCCCCGAACTGCGGAATATGCGTCTGGTCGGCCTTGCGGCCCTTGCCGCGAACCTTGAGGTCCGGCGTGCGTTCGGGGATCGAGTAGTCGCTGTTGGGCAGCGTGTCGGCCCGCTTGAAGGCGACGGCCGCGGCCTTCACCATGGTCGCGTCGGTGTTCTTCCACAGGTCGCGCAGAGCCGTGTCGATCTCCTCCCCGCCGAGGGCGAAGACGTGGGTGACGATGGCCATGTCGTGTTCGAGCGCCGCGCCATCAAGACCCTTGCGCATCGACATGTCCAGGCGCGACAACGAGCAGGTCATGGCGTGAATCCAGACGGCGGCCATGCTCAGCCGCTGCTGCACCATCTGCGCCGTGATGAGTCTTTCCTCATGCTTCTTGAATGCCAGTTTCAACTGATGGCTGAAGTGCTGAACGCGCTGCTCAAGGTCGGCGGCAAGCGGCTGCAGGCGGTTGTGGACGTTCGAGATCACCGGCGCGCCGCGCTTGATTCCCAGGTAGAGTTCGGACCCGATGCGAAGGGCCGCGCCGAGGTTGGCGAACGGCGCGTTCTTCACGCCGATCATGTATTCGCCCAGTTGCTTGGAGCCGTAGGCGAAGACGAACGTGTGCATGACCTCGTTGGCGCCTTCGACGATGGTGTTGATGCGGCTGTCACGCCACAGGCGCTCGACCACGTTCTCGGTCATGTAGCCTTCGCCGCCCATGATCTGCAACGCGTTGTCCACGGTGCGGAAGCCGTACTCGCTGCAGAAGATCTTGCAGATGGCGGTTTCCAGCATGATGTCATCGTCCTTGCGATCAACGATGCCCGTGGTCATGTACAGCATCGCGTCCATGGCATAGCAGTACGCGGCCATGCGCGCGACCTTCTCCTGGATCTGCTCGAACTCCGCGATGGGACGATCGAACTGGTAGCGATACTGGGCCCACTTGCACGCCTGCTCGTAGGCGGCCTTGCCCGCGCCAACCATTCCAGCTGAGAGCGTGCAGCGGCCGTAGTTCAGGCACGTCAGCGCGACATTCAGGCCCTTGCCTTCCTTGTGCAGGAGGTTCTCTCGCGGCACCTTGACGTTGGTGAAACGGATGCGGGCCTGCCACGTGCCGCGGATGCCGCACTTCGAGCGGTTGCGGCTGAAGATGTCGATGCCCGGCATGTCGGGCGTGCAGATCAGCGCTGTGACCGCTTCCTTCTCCTTGCCGGTCTTGGGATCGACGATCTTCTGCTTGGCCATGACGGTGAACAGCCCCGACATGGCGGCGGAGGTCGCCCATTTCTTCTCGCCGTTGAGGATGTAGTGCTTGCCGTCGGGCGTGAGTTCGCAGTGGGTTTCCTGCCCGCCGGCGTCGCAGCCGACGTTGGGTTCGCTCAGGCAGAAGGCGCTGAGCGTGTCCTTGGCCATGCGTGGCAGGTAGATTTTTTTCTGCTGCTCGTTGCCGAAGAGATTGAGCGCGCCGCAGCCGATGGACTGGTGGGCCGAGACCATGACCGCGGTGGAGCCGCAGGCCATGCCGATGCGTTCCAACACGCGGTTGTAACTGGTGATGCCGAACCCGCCGCCGCCATATTCGCGCGGGATGATCATGCCCATCACGCCGATTTCGAACAGCCGCTGAATGCAGCGATCGGGGATGTACTGCTTCTGATCGATCTCGAAATGCGGATGCTCTTTGCGCAGGTAATCATCGAGGGCTGCGAGCAGTTGATCGCATCGCGCCGTCTCCTCAGCCGAGGTCTCGGGGAAGGGGAAGACGAGTTCCTGGCGGAAGTTGCCCCAGAACAGGTTCTTGATGAACCCCATGGTTTCGGGGTCCGGGCCCAGCATCTCCTGCGCCTTCTCGATCTGCTTGCGATCCTTCTCGGAGACGTTCTTGAGATCGGCTGCGAGGTTGGGCTTGGAGGCTGGAGGGGGGGTGGGGCCGGACAAGAGGAATCTCCTGCGAAAAGCGCGGCCGATTGTAGGGGTGGCCTCCGGCAGGGGAAAGGCAGAAACACCGCAAGACCGGCGGGGAAAATCACGCCGTTCTCACTCGCGCCGTGGTCACGATGAGTGTGAACGCGGCCATGCGCTCGCGCCCAGCCGCGCCGCGCTAGAGGCCGTAGATCTTCCGCAGGCGTTGTTGCGCCTCCTCGCCAGCGATGACCTGGGCCGAGAGTTCCGCCGCCTTCTCGAAGGGCGCATCCTCCATCGAGCCGTCGAGTTCGTTGAGCCAGCGCTTGGTGACAGCCAGCGCGTTCGCCCCGCCCCTGAGCAGTTTGCCAGCGAGCTCAATCGTCGCTGTCTCGAGCTGCGACTCGGGGATGAGGTGCGTGGCGAGGCCGACCTTGAAGCCCTCTTCGCCTGACATCGTGCCGCCCGCCAACAACATGGCGCGGGCGCGGCCCGCCCCGATCTTCTTGATCAGCCACGGCGCGACGACTGCCGGGCATACGCCGAGGTCGACCTCGGGATAGCCGACCTTGGCCTCCGGATGCGTGATGGCGAAGTCGGTGACCACCATCAGACCACAGCCGCCTCCAACCGCCGCGCCCTGCACGCGCGCGATCGTGGGAACAGGCAGGCGGCGCACGGCGCGTGAGAAGCGCGACAGGCCGCGCAGCATCTCGGCCATCTTCTTCGGATCGCTCAGCACGCCCTTGAGATCCATGCCGGCGCAGAACGACTTGCCGGCCCCGGCCAGGATCATCACGCGAACGCGGCCGGTTTCGTGAGCGAGCGATTCCACTGCCGCATTCATCGCCTCGATCAGTTCCGGCGACAGTGCATTCCGCGCATCCGGCCGGTTGAGCGTCAGCGTCGCAATCCCGCCCTCGATGGTCGTCAGCACCAGATCGGACATGCACGCAATGTAGCAGCGTGCGATGACATCGCCCACCGCGGACCTCGACGCGCCGCATGCGCACACCACCGCGAGGAGAGACACTCGAGGTACGATTCACCGCATGGCCGCCGCGCCGCAGTCGTCCGCCGATCGCACCTGCCCCAAGTGCGGCTACGCGCTCAAGGGCCTGAGCAGCGCGGTCTGTCCGGAGTGCGGCGTCGAATGCACTCCCGCGCTGGCCCTTCGCGCCCAACGTCGCGCGAGGCGCCGGCGCTGGCTGATCGCGTTTCTCGTCGTCGCGATCATCATGTACGCGCCGCACGCGTGGCTGCTGTTCATCGATCATCCCTGGGATGAGCACCACTGGCTGTGGATGCGTCTATGGCCGATCCTGCCGGGCCTGCCGGCGACGCTGCTGGAGCGATTCGTGTTCAAAGTCGATCTTCCCGAGTGGGGCGAGTTCGTCAGCATGGGCGTGTTCACCCTCATCGCGCTGCTGCTGTTCACATGGATCGCATCGCGCGGCAAGCCGGCGCTCATCGCCGTGATCATCCTTCTGACGCCGCCGTCGATCTACCTTGGCCTCGCTTCCCACTCATTGTTTCGGATGTGATCGCCGTTCGATCACCACACGTGCGCGCCGCACTCCGGGCACTTCTCGTTGAACTCAAGCCCCGTCATGTCGTAGCCGCAGGCGATGCACTTGCCTTCGGCCCGGCGAATGGCCTGGCGCTGCATCCGCTTGCCGTGCATCCACAGCGAGGCGAACCGCAGCGTTTGAATCGTGATGCCGGCGATGGCGAACATCATGAGCCACCACGCGCCGATCGCGGGAAACCATGCCCACCACTGGCGGCGCGTCCGAACGCCATCAAGGTTCCATGCGTCCAGCGCCTCGGCCTGGTCATCCTCGATCAGGTACTTCTCGATGCCGCGCTGGATCGGATCGTTGCCGTCGCGCTGGACATTGGTGCGCGCCACGGGCTCGGCGACAAGGTCGATGGTGAGCCGGCCCGGGCTGCGGTCGATGGACGTCACCAGTGGCCAGCCGCGCCGCGTGTCTGCCACATCGAGGGTGAAGTTGCCGATGATCGTGTCATCGCGCTCCGGCGCGCCGCGACCGGATGTTCCGGACGCCGTCGATGCAGTCGCGCCGCCGGACTGGTTCGTGCCCGCCATGACCCACGCATCAGTCGCGCCGCCCGGCGTGCGGGCGAGGATGCCGGTCAGATTGATCGCGCTGCGATTCTCGCGCACGGCGAGATCGGACAGGAACGCCGCCGGAAACGACAGAAGGAACGACGCGATGAATGCGAAATCCATCGCGCGCGACCACGCATTGCCCGGCCGCGGAGCCGAGTGGTAACGAATGTGCTCGCGCAGTCGCTTGAGACGTCTGAGCATGCGTCAAGCAGAATATCCGCACGCACAAGACCGCATGTTTCATGGTTCGAGTGCGTGCACTTACGAGGTCTCCATGAGCGCCTTCAGCGCCGCGCCGGGATCCTTCTGCCGAAGCAGGTGTTCGCCCACCAGCACGATGCTCACGCCTTCGCCGTTCTGCCGCAGTTTCCGCAGGTCGCCCGCGCTGCGGATACCGCTTTCGCTCACCACCACGCGCTTGTCGTCCACCATCTCTGCAAGCCGGAACGTGTGCGTGAGATCGGTCTGCATCGTGCGGAGATTGCGGTTGTTGATCCCCAGCAGCGAGTACCCGGCGTGCGGGAAGCCGATGTGCCGCTTGACGCGCAGCAGGTTCTCCACCTCGTGCACCTCCACCAGCGACGTCATGCCCAGTTCGCGGCTGAGGATCATCATGTCCACGAGTTCCGATTCGTTCAGCGCCTCGGCGATGAGCAGCACGGCGTCGGCGTTGGCGGCGCGGCTCTCCCAGATCTGATACTCATCGACGATGAAGTCCTTGCGCAGCACCGGCAGGTGCACCGCGCCCTTGACCTGCTCGATGTACCCGAGGTGCCCGCCGAAGTGCTCCTCATCGGTCAGGATGCTCAGCGCAGCAGCGCCCGCTTCCGCGTAGGCTTTGGCGATGGCGACAGGATCGAAATCCTCGCGAATCACGCCGGCGGAGGGGCTGCGGCGCTTGATTTCGGCGATGATGCGCGTGGTTCGCCGCACCGGCGCGGGATCGAACACCGCGCTGAAGAAGTTGCGGGGCGGATCCTGCTGGGCGCACACCACCTGCAGCGTGCTGATGGGCGTGTTCACCTTGGCCTTAGCCACCTCGATGCGCTTGCGCGCGAGAATCCTCTCGAGGGTGATCGCGGGCGTGGGCGAGGAGGGAGTCGGCGGAGAAGTCATGCCACGGCCGCATCGCAGGGCTGCAGGCATCGCCACGGGCTCGATGCTGATGATGATGCTCATCCTGACGCTGGCGATCGGCAGCGAAGTTATAGCCGCCACCGCCGACGACGACCAACAGGCGACTGAATCGACGCAGGCGGTGCTCGCGCCAGCCGCGACGGCGCCCGATCAATCGTCGGTGTGGCTTGGACTCGGGCAGTCGGACTTGATCGCGCTGGTACTGGCGGCGGTCTCGCTGGCGGTGATCATCGTGACGCGCTGGCATCGGCTCGATAGCGTGCCGACACGGCCTGCGGCGTTCACGCCCGCCTCCGCGCTCTTTCTGCTGGCGATGATCTACCTGCTCGCGCCGCTGGGATCCGGGCTGGGCATGTTTCTGTTCGGAATCAAGCTGCCGGAAGGCGAGAGCGCGCCGCCGCTGGCTTTCGAGGACACGGCGAAACTGCAGCTGATGGCCATCGCCGCGAGATTGCTGGGCGTGGTCGCGTTCATCATGCTGCTGCGCCGCGCGACGCGCCTGCAGCCTGATCGAAGGGCGTCCTTGCCTTCGGCGCTGGCTCTCGGGGCCGGGGGGCTGCTGCTGGTCTGGCCTCTTGTGACCGCTTCGATCTCACTGGCCGGATGGATCACCGGCGCGCCGTCCGACCGGATCGCGCACGAGACCCTGCGCGAACTGATTCAGCATCCTGCGCAAGGATGGGGCGCGGTGATGATCGTCCTGGTGACGGCAGTCGTGCCCGTGGTCGAGGAGGTGATGTATCGCGGCCTGCTGCAGGAGTCGATCCGCCGCGCGGGCGCGAAGCCATGGCCGACGATCGTGCTGGCGAGCATCGTCTTCGCCCTCGCGCACGTCGCCGCCGTGCAACCGCACGCGCTCATCGGCCTGTTCGTGTTCGGCCTGGGGCTGGGCTGGGCTTACGAAAGGACCGGACGCCTCTGGGCCCCGATCGCGATGCACGCGCTGTTCAACGCGGGCAACCTGATGCTCGCGCGCATGACGGCCGGGTGAACGCGCGCGTTACCGGATCGTCATGACGTTTCGGCCCTGCCGCCGCTCGCACAGCAGGTAGTCAACCAGGCAGCGGCACTCGCAGCACGCCTTGTCGGGCGCGGTTTCGCATGCGCGAACGCAGTTGTCGAATCGCTGGCCGCAGTTCTGCGGAATCTCGCCATCCAGAGGCGGCGCGGGGTTCGCCACCAGCGCCACGAACGGCGGCTGGCCATCTTCTTCGAGAATCAGCGAATCGAGTTCGCCGTTGGCAACGACGGCCCACAGCCGGCCGGTCTTGAAGGTCGCGACCTGATTGCGGCCTTGGCGCAGCATTTGGCCATCGAGTTGGCGCGCAAGGCTCGATGGCACAATCGGATCGACCTGCAGTTGAAAGACGCCATCGTGATTTGATTTGCCGGTGGAACTGCACGCGGCGACAACCAGCAGGCACATCAGGCTCACGGCAACGGCGCGGGCATGCATCATCGGCGGTCTCCTTGGAATTGCCCCGGATGTGCCACGCAGTGTACCCTCCCCGAATCGCGTCCAATACGCCTCCACGCGTATGCTTGCGGCCTCATGACCGCCAGGCCCGTCATCCTCACCGGCGACACGCCCACCGGCCAGCTGCACCTCGGGCACTACGTGGGCAGCGTGAAGCGGCGCGTGGAACTGCAGGATTCCTGCGAGTGCTACTTCCTGCTGGCGAACTATCACGCCTACACCACGCGCGTGGACAAGCCGCTGGAGATCCGCCGCGACTGCATCGAGATCGTGCGCGACTACCTCGCCATGGGCATCGATCCGAAGCGCTCGACGATCTTCCTGCAGAGCGAAATCCCCGCGATCACCGAACTGACGTTCCTGTTCGCGATGCTGCTGCCGTTCAACCGCGTGATGCGCAATCCCACTCTGAAGGACGAGATCAAGGTCAAGGGCCTTGGTGAGAACTACTCCTTCGGCTTCCCGCTGTACGCGGTGGGCCAGACGGCTGACATCCTCTCCTTCCGCGCTCACGGTGTGCCGGTGGGCGAGGATCAGGTGCCGCACCTGGAGATGACGCGCGAAGTCGCCCGGCGCTTCAACCAGATCTACTGCGGCGTCAGCGACCAGGCGGAGGACGACGACCACGTCAAACTCGGCGGCGTGTTTCCTGTGCCGAGTGCCGATGTGGGCAAGGTCGGCCGCCTTGTCGGCATCGACGGCGTGAACAAGATGTCCAAGAGCCTCAACAACGCCATCTTCATCAGCGACGATGAGAAGACCATCAAGAAGAAGATCGGCCAGATCTATACCGGCCGGCAGAGCCTGACGGAGAAGGGCGATGTCAACAACGCGCTCTTCGAGTATGTGCGAATCTTCATCACCGATGCTGCTCGCGTGAAGGAACTGGAGCGCAAGTACTCCGAGGGCGACAACATCGGCGACGGGCACGTCAAGGCCGAAGTCGCCGAAGCCGTCAACAAGCTCCTTGCCCCCATGCGCGAGCGGCGCAAGCAGTACGAGGGCAGCGACGATGCGATTCTCCACATCCTGAAGGAAGGCAGCGAGCGGGCCATCGCCGTGACGGAGAAGACGCTGGCGCTGGCGAAAGAGGCGGCGGGTGCGGGCTTTTTCACGCGGACGGTGAACTACTCACCGTGAGCCGCGTTGCGTCGCGAGCCAATCTTGACGCCCCTGGCGCGCCTTGGCCGATAGTGAACTGGCCAGTCATGGATGACTCGAGCGCGTTGAAATTGCGCAGTTCCACCACGGAGATCGCCGGGCGTGAAGCACCCAGGCTCGATATCGGCTCCGAGAGCGGGATCAGCGACGAAGCCGAATGCGAATTCGCCGGCGACGAGCAAGGCGATAACGAATGCTTCGAGCCGCAAGCGCACGAGGGCGATGAATGCGGCTGCCCGCACGTCGATCGCAACGATGCCCGCTGCGGCCACCGCTTCAGCATCGGCCGGCTCGATCAGGCCTTCAACGTCTGCTTCGGCTCGTACCACGCCTGCCCGCTCTACCAGCGCATCAATGACGAAGTCGCGCTCGACGTCGATGCCGACGCCTCCGACCGGCGGCCGCGCACGCTCGTCGAGATCCGCGTTCTCGCGGGCAGCCGGGCTGTCGTCGCCCTCGGGCGCGCCATCGCGCGCGGCAACCCTCTGGATCGAGGGCTGGGGCGGGTGCAGCGCCTTCGACAAACCGGCTCGTGATTTCCTGATCTACCTGAAGGTGGAGGCCGGGCTCGCGCCCGCCACGCTCGAGGCCTACAGCCGCGACCTGCGCGATCTCTTCGGGCATCTGCGCCAGAGGAAGATCAGCGACCTCAAGCGCCTGCGGCCCAACGATCTCGCCGAGCACACGCGCTATCTGCATCGCGAGCGCAAGCTCGATCCCGCCTCCATTGCGCGGCATCTCGCAACGCTGCGCGTGTTCTTCCGTTTCCTGCAGGCCAATCGCGTCATCGAGGATGACCCGGCCCGCCTGTTGGAAGTGCCGACGCGCTGGAAGCGACTGCCGGGCGTGCTCTCGCCCAAGCAGATCAAGGCGCTGCTCGAGGCGCCGCTGACGATGGCGACAGACGCGAAGAATGGCGATGTCGGCATGCTCGCGCGCCTGTGGATTCGCGATCGCGCGATGCTCGAGCTCATGTATGCAGCCGGCCTGCGGGCCTCGGAGGTCGGGGCGCTGCGGGCCAACGAGTTCAACCCCACACTCGGCGTGGTGCTGGTCACGGGCAAGGGAAACAAGCAGCGGCTCGTGCCCGTCGGCAAGCCCGCCCAGCAGTGGGTCAAGCGCTATCTCGACGAGGTACGCGAGCCACTGCTCAAGCGCTTCGGCGACCAACGCGATCAGCAGCGATTGCTTCTATCAGCCACCGGCCGGCCGCTGGAGCGGGTCGCGGTCTGGCAGATCGTTCGACGCTGCGCCAACGTGGGCGGGCTGAAGGATGTGCACCCGCACATGCTGCGGCACTCATTTGCCACGCACTTGCTGGGCGGCGGCGCCGACCTGCGCGTCGTGCAGGAACTACTCGGCCACTCGGATATTGCCACGACGCAGATCTACACGCACGTCGATCGAAGTCGACTGCGCGATGTGGTCAAGAAGCATCATCCGCGCGGGTAAGTCGATGCGAAT
>DATKJG010000119.1:0-4691 GCA_035543215.1 Phycisphaerales bacterium
CTACGCGGCCGGCTCATTGATCTCGACCGGCGAGGATCTCGTGAAGTGGTCCATGGCCCTGACCAGCGGCAAAGTCGTCAAGCCCGAGTCGTACAAAATGATGACCACGCCCTTCATCACGCTCGGCGGCGAGAACACGCATTACGGCTTCGGCCTGGGCATCGACGACTGGGAAGGGCGTGCATGCATCCGGCACGGCGGCGGCATCATGGGCTTCAACTCCATGCTCATGTGGCTGCCCGATGAAGATGTGCACATCGCGGTCATCTCCAATGGCGAGCCGCTGCCCTCAGGGCGGATCGCCAACGAGATCGCGCGCGCGGCTCTGGGAATCGAGAAGGTTGCCGCGAAGAACGAGCCGATCACGCCCGACGTCATGAAGAAGATCGTCGGCAGCTACCGCATGGAACAGATCGGCATGGACGTGAAGATCTGGCAGGACGCCGGCAAGGCCATGCTGCAGGCCTCGGGCGAAGGCCAAGGCGCGTTCGCCATCCAGTGGCAAGGGCCGGATGTCAACAGCGGCAACGAGTTCCGCGCTTCATTCGACACCGAAGTGAAGATGGTTTTTGCCGACGACGGCCAGTCGTTCACGCTGTTCCAAGGCGGCGGGCAGGCGGTGGCGAATCGCGTGAAGTGATGACGTCACGCACGCGGCGCAGGATGCGCCAACACTATTTGACATACGGCACGCTGCCGCCGGAGACCTTGTCCACGCGAATCGCCTCCGGCGCCTCGAAGCCCTTCGAGGCGGCAAGCGCGACGGCTTCATCTTCATCCACACCGTCGCCCGAGACGCCGATGCCGCCGACCAGCACGCCATCCTTATACAGCGGCAGGCCGCCGGGGAATTCGATCAGACCCGGCTGCAGGAAGCCCTTGTTGGAGTTGCCGATCTGCCACAGCGGCCCGCCCGGCTGGCTGAGGGCGCCGATGGTGCGCGTCGTCAGCGCGTTCTGATCGCTGCTGAACGCAACCGCGGTGTACGCCTTCATCGTGGCGATCGACAGCGAGCCGTGCCAGGCGTCCTCCATCGAGCGCCGGCCGGCGGTGCGCATGCCGCGGCTGAGCACGATGATGTGCATGCGCGTGGTCTGCTTCTCGCCGGCAGCGTTGACACGCAGCAGCGACGGCTGCGCGGCCGCCGCGGCCACGGCCTGATCGAGGATCCGCGTGACATCGGCATCGGTGAGTTTGGGCGGCGGCGGCTTTGAGCCGGTGGTCTGGCACGCGCACAGGCGGCAGGCCAGCAGCAGGCCGGCGCATGTCATCGTGAAACGCAGTGCGGCGCGACGTCGCATCATCCTCGCGAACATGGCTGGTCCTCCTTGGTGGTTCGGGGCTGTGCAGGAACTGATTCCGCCGAGCAGTCTAATGCGGCCGGAATTCCTCGCCGATGCCGTCAACGAACAATTCCACCCGTCCGCAGCGCTGACAGACATACACGTCGAAGTGCTCGCGGTTGGTGAACAACTCGCCGAGGTCGCCCAGCCAGAACGACAGAGCCCGGGTACCCTCGTGGAATTTCTTCGTGCCGACGTACTGCAGGGCGGTCTCGCAGCGCGGGCATTGCATGGGATCGGACGTGCGGGTCTGGGGCATGTGAACTCCTGTCATGCGGGGCGAGTGGCGATCGGAGATCAGCGACGCGCCGAAACGGCGCCGTGTCGCGCCGATTTCTTCGGCGAGCGGCTCGTGCGTTTTCGTCGAACGGCGGCCGATCGTCGCGCCGGCCGCAGATGCTCCTGCATGCCCGTGCGATACGCGGCCCGCAACAGTTTCGCCAGGTGCGCATCCACATCGTCCACGCTGCGCAGCCGGAAGTAGTGTGCGTAATCGTGCGGAGGGATGTGCAGGATGCGATGAAAGCGCGGATGTTCCACGCGGCGCTTGAACCACACGCCCCCTTCCAGATGATCCTTGCGCACCATGCAGCCGGCGTAGCGGGCCCGCGCCTGGAACACGATGCGGCTCTTCTGGGCGTAGATCGTGATGCGCGTGCGCGCGCAGCGGCGCGCCAGCGCGGCATACTTGTCGAAGACCTTCCTGAGTTCCGGCTTGCCGCGAAAGTGCGAGCTGATCGGAACGTTCACGCACGAGTGCCACATGTTGCGGCCGACGAAGCGGTGGCCGCATTGAGGGCAGGTCCAGAGTGGTCCAAGGCGCGGAGACATCTTCCGGGCTGTGCGTGTCAGGAACGCGCCGGCATGATAATGCGGCGGCCGTCGCTCAGCGCACACGCCGAATCACCACGGCCGTCAGATCATCCTGCTGCGGCGAGCCGCCCGCGTGCGCGAGAACAGCGTCGTAGGCGGCCTGGATGATTTCGGCCGAAGGCCTCGCAGCCGCCTGCCTGAGCACCTCCGCCAGCCGCGCCGTGCCGAATTGCTTGTCATTGGGCCCCAACCACTCGAAGAAGCCGTCGGTCATCAGGATCAGCATGTCTCCCACCTGCATCTCCAGCGTCTGCAACGGTCCGTACGCGCTGTTGGCCGCCACCGCCAGCGGCAGGCCGTGCGAATCAAGGGATTCGATCCGATTTCCCGCTGCGTGCAGATAGAAGAGCGGGCCGTGTCCGGCCGAGAGCAGTTGCACGCAATGCGTGCGTGCGTCGAGCACTGCCACCGCGAAGGTCACGAACCGCTCGCTCTGAAGGTCTTCCACGAGAAGGTCGTTGATGCGGCCGACCAGCTGCTCGAGCCCCTGGCCGGTCGGAAAACTGGCGCGAGAATAGGCGCGGCACACGGAGGTGACGAGCGCCGGCGCGATCCCGTGGCCGGTGGCGTCAGCGATGCTGATCACGAGGCGGCCATCGGGCAGAGGCTGCCAGTCGAAGTAGTCGCCGCCGGTCTTCTCCGCGGGCCGGCTCCACCCCGCGATGTCATATCCATCGATCTTCGGCGGTGATTGCGGCAGCAGGCGCACCTGGATGTCGCGCGCCAGGTCGATTTCGTGGTCCATGCGCTGCCGCGCCGCCTCCTGCTCGGCCACGCGCTTGATGTGCACCTGCAGATCATCAGCCATCTTGTTGAAGGTGCGACCGAGTTCAGCGACCTCGTCGCCGCCTTTGATCTGCTGGACGCGCGCGTTCAGATCACCATGCGCGATTTCCAGGACCTTGTCATTGAGCCGCGCAATCGGCGAGGTGATTCGGCGAGAAACGAAATAGATGGCCAGGAGCATCAGGCACAGCGTCGTGGCCAGCGCGCCTCCCAGAAGCAGGGCTTTTCGCTGCGCCTCGCGCAGAACCACCGATTCCGGCAGGCGCGACAGGAACATCCATTGCGTCGATGGGATCGGCGCATAGAACAGCCACTGCCGCTGCGGCTGGTCCCAGCCCTCGACATCCTCGACGCCGGCCACGCCTCCATCGAGCGCCTGCCGCACGACCGTTGCCAGCTCGGGCCGGCCGTACTCCTGCAGCGCGTCGTCGATGGTCTGCGTCATGATCCTGCGCGTCTCGGGGGAGTAGACGAACCGGCCTTCCCTGGTGAGGACGACGAAGTCGAGATCAGGATTGATCGCGCGGCCGAGCGTCTGCTGCAACTGCGGCAACTGGATGTCGACGGTGACGACACCGCGGAATTCGCCGTTGCGGAAGAACGGCGCGGAATAGGTGACCATCAGCACGTTGCCCGCGCCCTCGTCGAAGTACGGATCGGTCCACGTGCCGGCTCGTCGCTCCTTGGGCTTGCGGAACCATTGCCAGGCGGGATCGCTGTACCAGTCATACACGCTGCGATCGATATCCATTCGCTGAAGGCCATTGGACCCGCGATAGACGTACGGACTGAACAGCGAATCGTCGGTCTTGTACGAGCCGGGCTCGAACGCGCACGCCGAGCCGTACACGTAGCGTCCGTTGTTCACGTTTGACGCGAGCAATTCGTAGATCTTCTCTTCGCTGGGCTGGGGTTCGATCTCGAGCAGGCGTGCGGACGTGTCTGCGATCATCGCGGCTTCGCGCAGCAGGAGATCAAACTGGCGCGCATAGTTCGCGGCCTGCTGCGTCATGCGCGTGCGCGCGTAATCCTCCTCGACGTGTCGCAGGAACAGCAAGGCCCCGGCCGCCACCAGCAGGTAGATCAGGAGCGTGGGCAGCGCGATCCACGCGATCATCTTCGACCGGATGCTCTGCCGCATGATGGGAGACTTTCTCTCGAATGTCGCTGCAACCCCGTTGCGCGACGGGCGGCCATGGTACCACGATGCGACATGGCCAACGCTCTGGAGCCGGCGACCAATGGTCAGTACAGGATCGATGGCAGGAACGCGCCGCGCGGCTCCTGATACAGACCCAATGCCATCAGCGTCAGCGGCTGCACGACGCGCAGGCCATTCGACAGGCACCAGCGGAACAGTTCGGTGTTGCGCGTCGGCAGCAGAAACCCCGGGCCCGTGATTCCCTTTGCAGTGGCGATGAGCGCTCGCATGTCAACATTGGTTTCGCCGACGGTGTGCATGAAGAACCCGATGCCGCAGGTGTAGCCGGTGATGCGGCCGTCGTGTTCCACGACGACGGCCGAGCCATGTGTGATTCCATCGCGCAGATCGCCGACGCGAGTGTGGCCATGCACCGACCAGCACAGCGTGTTGCAGGCTTCGATGTCGGTCGTGGTTGCTGGCCGGACGCTGCGGCCGGCGATTCTCTGGCCACTGGGCTTGCCCTGCATGCACGCCAGCGGCTCGAC
>DATKJG010000120.1:0-7171 GCA_035543215.1 Phycisphaerales bacterium
CGGATGGATTGATCCCAAACCCATGCAATCGCTGGCTTTACCATTCCTGATCTACTACCTCTCGGTGGTGGCGGTGGTGTGCGTGTACGGTCTGCACCGTTATTGGATGGTGTGGGCGTTCCTGCGCTCGCGACGTACCAAAGGGCCGGAAAGCCATGCCGCCGTGATGGAGCCCCTGCCGCGTGTGACGGTGCAACTGCCGATGTTCAACGAGCGGCGGGTGGCCGAGCGCATCATCGAGGCAGCGTGCGCCATCGACTATCCACGCGATCGCCTGCAGATCCAGGTGCTCGACGATTCGACCGATGAATCGGCCACGATCGCGGAGGCGTGCTGCGCGAGTCTGCGCGAGGCCGGGAACAATGTCGAATACGTGCATCGGCACAATCGCGAGGGCTTCAAGGCTGGCGCGCTGGCAAGGGGACTTGAGACGGCCACAGGAGATTTCATCGCTGTCTTCGACGCCGATTTCGTACCGCCGGCGGGAATTCTGCACGACACCATCCATCATTTCACCGTCCCTGCCATTGGCATGGTGCAGGCGCGATGGTCGCACCTCAATCGCGATGACTCGCTCCTGACTCAGGTGCAGGCGATGTATCTGGACGGCCACTTTGTCATCGAGCAGGCGGCGCGATCGCGCAACGGCCGCTGGTTCAACTTCAACGGTACAGCCGGCGTGTGGCGACGCACGACCATCGAGGACGCCGGTGGCTGGCATCATGACACGCTGACCGAGGACACGGATCTGTCCTACCGCGCGCAGTTGCGCGGCTGGAAGTTCCGATATCTGCCGGATGTCTGCTGCCCCGCCGAAGTGCCGCCCACGGTCAGCGCCTTCCTGAGCCAGCAGCACCGCTGGAACAAGGGCCTGATTCAGACCGCGATCAAGCTGCTGCCGACGATCCTGCGCTCCGATGCGTCGATTCGCACGAAGATCGAGGCGTGGTTCCACCTGACCTCTCCCCTCGTGCACCTGTTCATTCTGCTGCTGGTGCTGCTGGTCCTGCCGGCGATGTTCGTGACGCTGCCCTTGCGGCACGCGAGCCCATGGATGAGCATCGGACTGGGCGTCCTTTTCCTGATCCTCGGCGCCCTCGCGGCGTGCACGTTCTACCTTGCGTCGCAGCGCGCCCAGGGCCTGGGCATGTGGAAGACGCTGCTGCGTCTGCCGGCGCTCATGGCCATCGGCGTGGGCATCAGCGTCGTCAACAGCCGCGCCGTCGTCGAGGCGATCTTCGGGCGACAAAGTCCGTTCGTGCGCACGCCCAAGTACAACGGCGACACCGTCAGCGAGATCGATCCGGTGGTGAAGCGGCAGCGGCGGCTGATCCCCAACGGCGCGCTCGAGATCGCTCTGGGCCTGTTGATGACGGCGTGCGTGGTCATGAGCGTCCTGCGGCCGCACACCATCGTCGCCACGCCTTTCCTGATCCTCTTCGCCGCTGGCTATCTTGCGATTGGCATCCCCGCGCTCCGCGCGACGCTCACCAAGCACGGTCACGGCGTCGAAAGCATCCCCGCCAATCCCGCAGCGGCCTGAATCTGCCTATCGCGGATTGAATGTGATCTGCTGCTGGCCCGGCCGCGGCAAGCGCAGCATTCTGACGGCGCCGCGCGCATCCCACACCTGGAAGTCGCGCGCGACGGGCGTCAGGCTCAAGTACATCTCCCATTGATCGAAGCCGTCGGCCGTAACCAGGTAGGCGCTGCCCAGCAGACGATACTGTGCGGCGGCGCGGGTGTCGTCGCTGAAGACGATTCTCTCGGCCTGCCCAGCCTCCGTGAGCACCGCACACAGGCGGGCGCGGAACGCTGCGAACTCGTCGGATGTGCTGTGACTGAGGTTGTGCAACTCGCGCGTGCTGACAACCGTGACGCCATCGGGCCCTGTGGCGCGATCGCCGAGCCTGCGCGTGATCGACGCGATCACTTCTGCCGCGCCTGGATCGACGGGCCTGAGTGGCTCTGTAGGAGCGACAGCGGGCATGCTCGCCGCGGCCGCGGCGCCGATCTCATTTTCCGCGGCGGATCGAATCGACTCATCGTGCGGATTGTTGCTCGATCCCGGCTCGCTCGAGACGTGCACGGCGGCAGGCGGCGCGCCTGAGGTGTCGCGCTGCTCAGCACTCATCGCCATGGCCGGAGCGGGCTGCGACTGTCGTTGACTGGTGGCATGAACAGCGGGCGGCTGTTCGCTTGCTGCCGGTTGCGGCGAACACGCGCTCATCGATGCAACGGTCGCCGCCAGCAGTGCGGGCGCAAGCCATCGGACGATGCCGCGACCTCGTGCAGCAGCAATCGGGATGTGTGCGGGCACTGACAATTCCTTGGTCCCCTTCGCTTATCGGCTTGGGGCGCGGCGACAGCCCATCCGATCACTCTACACCAAGACCCGGCGCCCCTCCCAAGGCTTCCATCCCATGCTCAGCAAGCAGCAAATCATCGAGTGCATTCAGCAGATCAACCGCTCCGCCCGTCGGGACTGGCTCGAGATCTTCGACGTCAGTGCCCTGAGGCGTTATCTGGACCATCTGCAGAGCAGTCTCGAGCCACGCGGCGGCAACAGCACCTGGATTCGCCCTGGTGATACGCCAGCCATCGTGACCAAGCACCCCGGCTGGTGAACTCATCAAGCCGACGCGGGCTTCTTCCATCCGCTGTCGCGATCCTTGTGAAGCGCGCCTGAGGCGAGTTTGATGCAGCGCTGACAGATTGCCGCCTCGTCGTACATCGGGCTGCGCCAGCCGGCCTCGCCGGCCCGGTTGATGGCGGCGCGATCCTTCTCGGACTCCAAACACATCACGCACCGATAGGCGTCGCCCGCGGGGTTGTCGCGATGCAGAATCACCTCGCGGTAAGCGATGCTCAGGCAGTTGCCGCAGATGCAACTGCCCTGGTGGCCTTCGAGCATGGGCCGGTCCTCGGTCCATTCGGCATGACAGAAGTCGCACAAGACATCCGACATCTGCACATTGTTCTCGTCAGTCCCGGGCTTGCGCATCGGCACATCGTAGTGACGTTGACATTTCTCCGGCATGGCGTTGGGATGCCGGCATGACGACTGCACTTTCGCCGGACCGGATCATGCAACTGGGTTTCGGATACTGGGGGTCGAAAGCCCTGCTCAGCGCGGTGGAACTGGGCCTGTTCACCTCTCTCGCGGCCAAAGGGCCGATGAACGCCGACGCTGTCACACGCGAACTCAAGCTGCACCCGCGAAGTGTGCGCGATTTCCTCGATGCGCTCGTGGCCCTGGGCATGTTGCAGCGCGACGCGGCCGGCCGGTACGACAACACGCCGGAGACGGCGGCGTTCCTCGACAAGCGCAAGCCCGAGTACATGGGCGGCATGCTCGAAATGTCGAGTTTTCGGCTGTACAACTTTTGGGGCTCGCTCACCGAGGCGCTGCGCACCGGACTGCCGCAGAACGAGAGCAAGACCGGCGGCAACCTGTTCGATGCGATCTACCAATCTCCCGAGCGACTGAAGTCCTTTCTCGAAGGCATGACCGGCCTGAGCCTGCCCATGGCCAAGGCCATAGCCACGAAGTTTCCCTGGGCCAAGTGCAAGACCTTCGTCGACATCGGCTGCGCCCAGGGGGCGGTGCCGGTCGAACTCGCCAAGGCACATCCGCATCTCACAGGCGCAGGCTTCGATCTGCCGGTCGTGAAGGCGACCTTCGAGGAGTATGTCGCGCGGCACAAACTCACCGATCGCGTGCGCTTCCTCACCGGCAACTTCTTTGATGATCCGCTGCCTTCAGCCGATGCCCTGATCATGGGCCACATCCTGCACGACTGGAACATGGATGAGAAGATGATGCTGCTGCAGAAGGCGTTCGATGCCCTGCCCAAAGGCGGGTCGCTGATCGTGTACGAGGCGATCATCGACGATGAGCGCCGGTGTAACGCCTTTGGCCTGCTCATGAGCGTCAACATGCTCATCGAGACCTCTGGCGGGTTCGACTATACCGGGGCAGACTGCCAGGGCTGGATGCGCGACGTTGGTTTCAGCGCGACACGCGTCGAGCATCTGGCCGGACCGGATTCGATGGTCGTTGGCGTGAAGTGATCACGTCCGAAGCAGCGTGATCGCATGAAACGGCCGTCCCTCGCGGCGGTACTTGCGTTCGAAGTTCGAGCCGACCATCTCACCATCGCCGGCTGAACTCGGCGATTCAAAGGGACGCTGCTCGAGCAGGCGCCCATGGCGCGCGATGTGCTCGCGATACCACGCCCACAGGTCATCGTGATCGGTCACCAGACGCAGTTCGCCGCCAGCGCGCAGGATGCGATGGAACTCGACAAGGGTGTGGTCCTGCACGACGCGCCGCTTGTGATGGCGTTTCTTCGGCCAGGGGTCAGAGAAATACAGGTGAATCACATCGGCCACGCCGTCGGCGCAGCGGAATCGCAGGAACTCAGTGGCGTCAGCGTGCACGATCTTCACATTCGCCAGACCGCGCCGCCGCATTCGATCGGCGGCGTATCGAAAGAACTCGCCCGCCCATTCGAACCCGAGGAAGTTCACCTGAGGCTGCAGCGCCGCCTGCTGCACGAGAAAAGTGCCCTTGCCCGAGCCGATCTCGATCTCGAAGCGCCGCGACGGATCCTCAAACCACGCGCGCGGATCGATGCGGCCGGCCTCCAACGGGGGTAGATCGGCGAGCGTCAATCCAAAGCCGACGATGTCCAGCGCGTGCGCCATGTCATCGGCCTTCAACCGGCAGCAGCAGCGTTGCGGGACGCGGCGGCCGCGGCGGCCTGCTGCATCGCCGCCTGCATGGCTGTTGAGTTCGTGCTGCCATTGGCCGATGCGATGCACGGCACGCCCGTGCCCATGCCCTCCAGGGGATTGCTCCAGACCTCCTGGCCGAAGACCGGATCGAGGCAATACATGTAGCCTTGAGCCGAGACGATCAGCCGATCGCCATCAACAAGGATGCACATGTATCCGCCCCCTTTGGGCGCGTCCCATGTCCAGATCTTCTCGCCGGTGTATCGATCGAGTGCGACGACGTGCTTACCGAAGGCGACGTAGACCAGTTCGTTGACGGTGCGCTGACTCGACATCATGCGCCTCCTCGAGCGCTCATCTCACACACGAGCGGCGACATCGCGCTTCGCCGTCTCCGTCTCGGCTGTGGGATATTGAATGAACTCGGCGATGCGGTTGCGCTCATCGCAGATGACGACCTTCGGCCGAAACGTCGCCAGTTCCTGCGGCGTCAACTGGCAGAAACTCATGATCAGCACCTTGTGTCCGACGCCCGTGCGCCGGGCCGCGGCGCCGTTGACCTTGATCTCGCCCGAGCCGCGCTCACCCAGGAAGATGTACGTCTCGAAGCGCTGGCCGTTGTCGCAGTCAGCCACGAGCACCTTCTCATTCACCACCATGCCCGTCGCCTCCAGCAGCAGCGGATCGATGGTGATCGAGCCCATGTAATCGACGTTGCAGTCGGTCACGGTGGCCCGGTGGATCTTGGCGAACAGGACTTCACGCAGCATGGCAATGATCAGGCTTTCTTGCGCGAACGGCTGGCGCCGCGGCCGCGCGATCGAGGCAGGCTCGCGCCGTCCTTCGCAGCGGAGCCATTGCCGTCGAGCCGCCTCCAATCGATGCGCTCGGCGTCGCTCCAAAGCGTCTCCAGATCGTAGTAGGCGCGCTGGTTCGGTTCGAACAGATGCGCCACGAGATCGACGAAATCGACAACGATCCACGTTCCGCCATCGTCGCGGCTGGACCGGAAGACCTTCGAGCCATGCTCCTCGCCGAGGTCCTCGAGTTCGGCGGCAACGGCCTTCATCTGCCGATCACTTGTGCCCGAACCGATGAGCACGTAATCGCACACCTGGCTCAGGCCGCGCACATCCATCAGGTGAATGTCCTCGAAGTGGCGATCGTCGAGCAGCCGGGCGGCCTCGACGGCGAACTCCAGCGATTGGCGATCAGCGGACTTCATCAATCAGTCAGGCAATGGAACGAGAACGATCACGCCCGCGAAGGCGCGCATCGGAAGTGACCAAATGGACAATGCAGCTCTGATCGCCGAATGGCGATGCCCCGAGACGTCGACGAGGCCTTGCAGGCATCATCGCGATGAGCCGACCGGCGGACGCCGATCGCGGTTGCCCGGGCCCCTGCCCGGACCTCCAGAGCCACCCGATCCGCCCGATGCGCCACCGGGTCCGCCGAAGCCGCCCGGACCCGAGCGCGGCGCGCGAGGCGTGCGCGGCGTGGTGCTGCGCACGAACGATCGCCGGGCATCGCGGCGGGCACGTTCCGATGGCTTCTCGTAGTACTGGCGGCGCTTCACTTCCTTGGTCAGACCCTCCTTCTCGCACAGCTTCTTGAAGCGACGGAGCATCTGATTGATGGTTTCACCGTGACGGACCTTGATACGAATAGCCATACGGGGGGTGGTTCCTCTTGTAGTGTGAATCGAGCCGAATAGTGTAGTGGGGCTGCATGCACTGCGGCAAGCACAGCAGTTCATCGCCCCTATCACGCCAAACCGCACGCATTTGACCGCATGCTCGTCCTCGACACCCTGAACGTTCTGCACACAGTCGGCGTGCTGCCGCCTGAACTGGCTGGCCTCGATGTTCCCGGACTGGCTGGGCTGATCATACGCAGCCGCTTCGCTACTGAGCGCGTGGTGTTCGTGTGCGACGGCCTGCCCGCGACAGACCTGCCGGCACCTGGGCCACTCCATCTCCCCGACGCTCCAGGGGCAGCGATGGAGATGCGGTATTCGGGCAAGGGCATAACGGCGGATGATCTCATCCGCAGGATCATCGAGGCGTCGACCGCCCCTCGACGTCTCACGATCGTCTCATCCGACCATGCGATTCAGCGTGATGCCCGCAAGCGGCGCTGCAATACGCTCAGTTCCGAGGAGTTCCTGCAGCACCTGGCGGACGATGCCGACCTGCCGCGAGGCCCGTCCGTTCCGCCCCGCCATCGACCGCCCATGATGAGCGACGCGCAGGTACGCAAGTGGATTGACGTCTTCGGGATTGATGAGGACCATGCCACCAACGACGCCAACGCGCAGGATGTGACGTCGCCTCGGCCAGTGAAGCCGACACGCGCAATGGACCGGAAGAGCCTTGCGCCGGTCGACATGCCCAAGCCCATTTTGCCCGAGAACGTGCTTCATGAAGCC
>DATKJG010000121.1:0-3679 GCA_035543215.1 Phycisphaerales bacterium
CCAGAGGCGGACCAGCCGCAACGCGGCCGTCATGTGCAGATCGCGGAGGTAGATGTCGCCGACCGCCGCGATCACCATCGCCACATAGTCGATCGCCGCCTGGTTGTTGTTGAACAGTTGCCAGTACCGCTGATCAGCGTCGACCGCGATGTTGAGCAGGCGCGGCCCGGCCGCTGCGTTCGGAGGAAGTCCGGCGAGTCCGCCGTCGTCGCCGGCGCCCTGGCCCAGCGGAATGACGCTGCAGAAGTGGTCGAAGTCGGGCACATCGCCGGGGCCGCGGCGAATGGTCAGCGCGGCGCGTGGGCCCGATCGATCCGTCCCGACATGCCACTGCTCGCCGCTGCGGCGCGTGATCATGCCCAGGCCGTGAGTGGAATCAGTGCGACTGAGCGCGAGGAAGACGTGGGAGAGCGGCTCGCCCGCGATTTCGCCGCGCAGGCAGACGATCCGTGGCGGTGCGATCGGCGATTGCCCGTCGCGCGACGCCGCGATGAACCTCGCATCAGGCGCCACCACCTCGAATCGCTGCACGTCGAGCGTCAACCATTCGACAGGCGAGATTGCGAGACGAACCGTTGCGCGCGCTTCGGACGCCAGACGCTCAATCGCTGCTGGTTCGATGACCAGTCGCACATCACCCGCATCGTTGAAGCCAGCGAATTCCACGGCCGCTGCCACCGAAGGCTGCGCGGGCGATGCTCCACCGGCTTGAGAAGCGGCGATCAGCACCGTCGACAGCAGGATGGTGTTCAGCATCTTCGCTCGCTCCTCGCGGTGAGGGCATTGTACGCGACCGAGCCGGTGCGCCGAAGGGCTGAGGATTCATCGCACGAATCGGCCGTGCAGCGCCTTGATTCGCCGCACGGATTCTTCGATTCGCTGCGGGGGAAGTCTGCCGTCTTGGAACGCCTTGTCCAGCGCGTCGATGATCGCATGCTGGCGTTGCGGCGTATGGCAGCACATGAGCATGTCTGCTCCTGCGGCACAGGCCCGCACCGCGCCGTCCACGACGCCGAAGTGATCGGCAATCGCCTTCATCTCCAGGTCATCGGTGATCACGACGCCCTCGAAGCCAAGTTCCGTTCGCAGAAGCCCATCGACGACCCGCTGACTCATAGTGGCGGGTGCATCGCGGTCAAGCGCATCGAACATCACATGCGCGGTCATGATGCATGCAACGCCTGCGCTGATCGCCGCCGCGAACGGCACAAGCTCGATTTCGCGCAGCCTCTTGAGATCATGCGGCAGGCGCGGCAGGTCGAAGTGGCTGTCGTTCGATGTGTCGCCGTGGCCGGGGAAGTGCTTGCCGCAGGCGGCAATCGAGTGGGGGGGCGACTGCATCGACTCGATCATGTCGACACCCAACCGCGCCACCAGATGCTGGTCGCGCCCGAACGAGCGTTCGCCGATCACCGGATTGGCGGGATTGGAATCGACATCGAGCACCGGCGCGAGATTGAGATCGATTCCGCACGAACGCAGTTCGCCGGCGATGAGACGACCAAGGCTCCGCACCTGATGCTCCCCTGGCTCGAGTTCATCCTCCTCGGCGATGCGCCCAATGTCGCGCATGGGAGGAACGCGCGTGAAGCCTGTGAGGAATCGCTGCACGCGCCCGCCCTCGTGATCGACACAGATGAGGATCGATTCTCCGGCCGGCGCGAGCGCCTTCACCTCATGGCAGAGTTCGGACAGCTGCGTTCGATCGACGAAGTTGCGCGCAAACAGAATGACGTTGCGCACGCCGCGCGCGATGATTTCGCGCAGTGCCGGCGTGACGGCAAGGCCGTCGAAGCCGACGCAGAGCAGAAAGGCGGGCGAGGCACTGGGCATGAGGCACAAGGCACTAGCGGCCCCTAGTGCCTGGTCCCTGATGCCCAATGCCTATCTCTTCTTCCTCTGCTTGAACTTGGTCTTGACCGACTGCGTCGCGGTCGAGCCCCTCGCTCCGCCGATGCCCGGCATGCCGCGCATGCCCGGCACCATGTTCGGGTCCATCTTCTGCAGTTCCTTCATCGCCTTGATCTTGCCCATCGCACCAAGGCCCGACATCTGCTGCGTCAGTTTCGAGATCATCTCGAACTGCTTGACGAGCTTGTTCACCTCGTCCGCCTTCGTGCCCGAACCCGTCGCGATACGCTTGATGCGGCTCTTGTTCAACACCGAAAGATCATCACGCTCCTTCGGCGTCATCGAATGCACGATGCCTTCCAGTCGATCGAGCTGCTTGTCATCCACCTCGACGTTCTTGAGCATCGACCCCACGCCCGGCAGCAGCCCCAGCAGTTGCTTCATTGGCCCCATGCGACGGATCGAGCGCAACTGTTTGAGGAAGTCGTCCATGGACAACTTCCCCGAAGCCATCTTCTCCGCCATGCGGGCGGCTTCTTCTTCGCTCACCTCCTGTTGCGCCTTCTCGACCAGCGCGACGACGTCACCCATACCGAGGATGCGGCCCGCCATACGCTCTGCGTGGAACTCTTCCAGCGCATCGTACTTCTCACCGACGCCGATGAACTTGATCGGCGCGCCTGTCACCGTCTTCACCGACAGCGCGGCGCCGCCGCGCGTGTCGGAATCGAACTTGGTGAGGATGACGCCGTCGATGTTCAGCCGCGCGTGGAACGCCTTGGCCGCGTTGATCGCGTCCTGGCCGGCCATGGCATCGACGACGAGATAGATCTGGTGCGGGGTGAGCGCGCGATTCACCGCCTCAAGTTCGCCCATGAGTTCGTTGTTCACGTGCAGACGACCTGCGGTATCCAGGATCAGCACATCGGCCTTCTGCTCGCGGGCCGCCTTGAGCGCCCGCTGGCACACCAGCACCGCCACTCCCACGGCCTTGCCGTATTCGGCCACCTTGTCGGGCTCGCCGTAGAACGAAACTCGCGCATTGCCGCGGGCGTTGGCCTGCACGCCTTCGACGACGATCTTGAGTTGCTCGACAGCGGCGGGTCGCTGCAAGTCGGCCGCCGCGACCATGACGTTCTTGCCGCGGGCCTTGAGGTACGCCGCGAGTTTGCCGCAGGTGGTGGTCTTTCCCGAGCCCTGCAGGCCGCACATCATGATCACGGTCGGCCCGGGATCGACCATCATGATCGAAGGATCGACCGGCCCCATGAGGTCCACCAGCTTCTGGTGAACGATTCCGACCATCTCCTGGCCGGGCTTGAGCGATTTCGTCACGTCGCGGCCGACGGCTTCCTTGAGCACATCGTCGGTGAACTGCTTGACGACATCGACGTGCACATCGGCTTCGAGCAGGGCAGCGCGCACCTCGCGCATGGCGTCCTGCACGTTGAGCTCATCGATGCGCCCGCGCCCCGAGAGGTTGCGGAAGATCGAACCGAAGCGATCGGAGAGGTTTTCGAACATGGACCTTCTTTGATAGAGGAGAGAAGGTCAGCGCTGTGACCGCAGCGAAGCGGAAGTGTAGCAGCGAGCGAGACCCAGCACTGCGGGCTTGATCACGCCGTTCGACGGACGAATATCCGGCGTGCCGCGAACAGGAAGATCAACAGGATCACCGCCGCCGCCGCGACCGTGAGCGCCACCAGCCGCGTCAACTGCCGCGCCGCGTAATCAATTCGCGCTGCCGTGAGTTGATCAGCCTCGGCGACGAGGGCCTGTCGCTGCTGCAGAAGCGTGTCGTTGAATTCCTTCAGGGCTATGCTGCGTT
>DATKJG010000122.1:0-5754 GCA_035543215.1 Phycisphaerales bacterium
GCAGGCCGTGAGGACTGCATCCTAGTTCGACCATTGTTTATCGCCAATCGCAGGAAATCACGTGCTTCGACTCGGCTTCATCGGTGCGGGCGCCATTGCGGAAGTGCATGCGGACGCGGCACAACGCGCCGGGTCAGCAATCGCCGGCTTTTTCGACGCCGATCTGCAGCGCGCTCACACGCTGGCCACGAAGTACAACGCGAAGACGGCGACGTCCTCGCTTGCCACGTTGCTCGCATCCGACTGCGACGCAGTCGTCGTGGCGGTGCCCAATTACCTGCATCGGGAAATGGCGGTCGCTGCACTGAGCGCGGGCAAGGACCTGATGCTCGAGAAGCCGATGGCGATGAATCTCGCCGAGTGCGATGCGATCATCGCTGCGGCACGCAGCGGGAGCGCCGGCCCGCAAATCGTCATGCTCAACTTCGTGTGTCGCTCGTCGCCAGCGGCGCTCAGTGCACAATCGCTGATCGAGACTGGCCGGCTCGGGCGGCTGTACCACGTCAAAGCATCGATCTACCGCCGCCGCGGCATTCCCGGACTGGGTCGCTGGTTCACGACGAGGTCGCAATCAGGCGGGGGCGTGCTCGTGGATATCGGCGTGCACGTGATCGACCTGGCGCTTACTCTGGCCGGTTCACCCGCCGTCGAGCGCGTCAGTGGCCACGTCACCAGCACTTTCGGAGCACCGATTGACCGCTACAGATACACGGAGATGTGGGCCGGCCCACCCGACCCCCGCGGCGTGTTTGACGTCGAGGATGGGGCCGTCGCCCTCATACGACTCGCCGGCGGCATCACGTTCGAACTCAATGTCACCTGGGCCGCGAATCTTCCGGAAGGAACTCTTCCCACCGGCATGACGCTCCTTGGCGAGAAGGGCGGCTGTCATTTCGATGTCTGGGGAAGCGACCTGACATTGACGACCGAGGAAAACAACGCCGTCGTCGATCTCAAACAGCAACTCGCTCTCGCAAGCGAGGCGTGGCCCAGCGCCTGGCAGAGGCAGCATGAGATCTTTGCGACGGCGGTCAAGTCGCGCATGCAGCCTGAAGCCAGCATGGCGTGCGGCCGGGCCGTGCAGGCGACGCTCGAAGCGATCTATCGCTCAAGCGAACGGGGGCGGGAGGTCGAGATCGAAAGTTGATCGATGCAAATGCTCTATCGCTTCGGCATCTTGAATGCGTCAGCCGGGAGGTCGACCTTGGTCTCCACCTTCTCGATCTCGACGATCGTCTTGCCGTAGATATCGCTATCGATTTCCCAGCGATACGGCAGGTACATGCCATCGGTCTCGCGCCAGTCGAGCAGGCGCTCGCTCGTGCTGATGTTGCCGACGGTGGGCATGGGCAATTGATAGTCGAAGCGCAGCGGCCGGCCGTTCTCCTGATCCACGTAGGCCGTGCACCGCACCTTGTCGGCGGTCGTCAGTTCCAGCACGACAACGGAGCGATCATCGATCGTGTCGAGCTTGGTGACCTCCACCTTGTCGAACACGGTGCGCCAATCGAGCACGGGCAGCATCGGATTCTGCAGGCGCATCGCCTTGGCTTCTTCCTGCGATGACTCCTTGCCGGCTTGGAAGATCGAATCCTGCCATGCGCTCTTGCCGTCGAGCCCGATCTTGATCCACCCGAACTTGCCCATGTCATTGTGCTGCATGAAGCGGTCACTTCCAGCGGCGAGCACGGTCATGCGAATGTCGTTCAACCCCTGGTGAATCATTCGCATTCGGGCGGTCATGCGAATGTTGCCCGCGGCCGAGACGCTGTCGCTGCCGCAACCGCGCTCGTGCAGGGCCATGATGGACTCCACGCTCGGGACATTCGCCGCCGCGCCAGCATCGGCGATGCGCGGCATCAGAACCTCCTTGCCGTTCTGAAAGTGCGTCATGCCCGTGATCTTGCCCGACGAATCCTGCTGGAAGCGCACGGCGATCTTGTCCGTCATGCGGAACGCCCACTTGCCGTCGGCATCTGGCATTCGCAGATCAAAGACCATCTGATTAGGGACATCTACGGCCAGCCGTCCGTTGCGATGCAGCACGGTGACGTCAACCTTGTCGTCGTCATCGTGATACTGCCCGAGATACTTCTGCGCTTCGTCGAGTCCGATCTCGACAGGAAAGGTCGCGCCGTCCTTCAGGCATTCGAAGACCATGCCGGATTGGTAGAAGCTGAGCGCGATGACCTTGCCGGCATCATCCTTCTCAAACCCCACAGCGATCTGGTCGGTCATCTCGAACACCCACTTGCCTTCGGGCGTCGGGGGCTTGAGGGCAAACACCATCTGGCCCGGCACGTCGACCGCAAGTTTGCCGTCCTTCATCAGCACGGTTACATCGGTCTTCATGACATCGAAGTGATACTTGCCGAGATAGTCCTTGACCGATTCAGGATCGAGAGGCGCATCAGCCGTTTCCTTCCACTCGCCCAGCAGCGCATCGCACACAAGGTTGATCGACATCTGCTGCAAAGGCGTGGCGGAAACGTTGGTCAGCAGCACATAGCCCATGTGCTCCTCTGGTACCAGCGTGACCTGCGCTCCGAAGCCGTCGATGTTGCCGCCGTGCTGGACCACCTTCTTGCCCTGCCACTCGTGCAGCATCCAGCCCAGGCCGTAGTCGATGCCACCGGCCCCGCTTGCGCCTTCGACGATGGCAATCTCCTTGGTGCGCATCTCATCGAATCGCTCCGCTGCGATGAGCCGCTTGCCGTCGATCTCGCCCTTGTTCAACTGCAGCCGAAGCCACTGCGACATGTCGATGATGTTGGAATTGATCGCGCCCGCCGGGGCGATACCGGGCAGGTTGCGCATGGGCAGGTGCTCGAATTGCTTCTTCTCGTCGTCCCACGTGTAGCCCAGCGAGAGATTCGGATCCTTCTGAGCCTGCGCGACGTCGGTATTGGAGTGGGTCATGCCCAGCGGCTCGAAGATTCGCTGCGCTACCATCGCGTCCCAGTCGCTATGCATGCCCGCAGCGTTGGCGGCGGCCATCCCCGCAGCGAGGAACATCACGTTCTGATAGTGGAACTTCTCGCGAAACTTGTCCTTGGGCTCGGCGGTGGCGATGGCTGCGAGAATCTCCTCGCGCGACGCCTGGCCGCTCGCCCACACCAGGTCGGTGCGCTCCAGCCCGCAGCGATGGCAGAGCAGATCGCGGATCGTGATCTTCTCATCCGCTTCCTTGTCCAGCAGATGAAACTCCGGGAGGTGCTTGCGCACCGGATCGTCCAGCGACATCTTGCCCTCATCGATCATCATCGCGACCAGGGCGGATGTGAACGCCTTGGACGAGGAGCCGATGGCAAACAGCGTCTCCGGCGTGACCGGAATGTCGTGCTCGACATCGCGCACGCCGAAACCGCGCGAGAGGATGACCTTGTCATCTTTGATGATGGCAAGACCGAAGCCGGGGATGTGCAGATCCTGGCGCTGCTTTTCGAGTTGCTCGCACAAGCGGTCCAGCCGCTGCTGCAACGTGCCTTGCACCGCCAACTGCGACGATGCCGGCGCGGCGGTTGGAGGTGCGGCTGTTGAAGCGGCCGGCGCCTGCGGACCGGCGTGGTGCTGATATCCGATCGCAGCGGCAGCCAGCGCCAGTCCGACGGTGAGAAGAATGTGACGCAACAGCAATCGCTTGATTCGCACAGGGGCTCTCCGAATGTCCGGCATGATGGTACGGATTCCGACGCCGCGAGTTTTGTAAGGCGTCTGCTACAGTACGCCGCCTCGATCCGCCGCACCGAAGACCCATGCCACTCACTCGCGACCAGATCGCCAAGCGCGCCGCCGCCGAACTACGAGATGGCTTCTACGTCAACCTCGGCATCGGCATGCCGACGCTGGTCGCCAACCACGTGCCCAAGGGAATGACGGTCTGGCTGCAGTCGGAGAACGGTCTGCTGGGCATGGGACCGTTCCCATACGACGACCAGGTCGATCCCGACCTCATCAACGCCGGCAAGCAGACGGTCACGGGGGTGCCCGGCCACTCATTCTTCTCGTCGGCCGACTCCTTCGGCATGATCCGCGGCGGTCACATCGACCTTGCCATCCTCGGTGCGATGGAGGTCAGCCAGGAAGGCGACATCGCCAACTGGATGATTCCCGGCAAGATGGTCAAGGGCATGGGCGGCGCGATGGATCTGGTCGCGGGCGTGAAAAAAGTCGTCGTGATGATGGAGCACAACGCCAAGAACGGCGCTGCGAAACTCATCCCCAAGTGCACGCTGCCGCTCACCGGCACGCGCTGCATCAACATGATCATCACCGACCTTTGCGTGCTGGTGATGGACGATGGCAAGCAGCGCTTCCGCCTGGCCGAACTTGCGCCGGGCGTAACGGCCGACGAGGTGCGATCGAAGACGACAGGTGAAATCCTCACCAACAAGCCGGCACGCACCATGGCCGTCTGACGGATCCCGACTCGAGGAATTGCGGGCGCTTCCCTACCCGTGCCGCAGCGGCACGGTCGTAATCCCATAGCGGGAGAGCCTTCCTACGCAACAGGAGCATCATTGATGAGCGCGCAACGAATCCTTGGAATTGCACTGCTGGTCGTCGGCGCCATCCTCGCCGTCATCGGATTGCAGGCCACCGACTCCCTCGGCGAACGCCTGAGCAACACCTTCACCGGCCACTGGAGCGACAAGACCAACTTCTACATCGTCGGCGGCATCGCCGCGGCGATCATTGGCCTGCTGCTCACCGCTGTGAGCGGCAGCCGGCCCGTTATTAAGGCCTGACCGGCGGACGTTTCGTTCGCCGCCAGGCCTCTACGCATCACGCGGAGGCGCGCATCACGCCGATAATGACTCGGCATTGGGATGCGCGCCTCGCCTGTTTCATCCGGCAGCAACTCATCACTGGCAACAGCGGCGTCGCCACGACGCAGCGACTCGGCCATCGCACTGGCCATCTTCGCCGTCGCGCTGGCTGCGCGCCTGGTATTCCTGTTCACTTCGCCCGACTGCTCATGGCCGCACTCGACCTACTACGAAGGCGACGCGATCATGTGGGTGGAATGGGCTGCCGCGCTCGACAGCCATCAGGTCTTCGAGTTCGACCTGCCAATCCATCCTCCGGGTGTGGCGTACCCGATCGCATGGCTCTATCGCGGTGTGCATCAGACCGGCTTCGTCGGCATGAAGATTCTGTGGTGCATGATGTCAGCGGGTGCGTGCTCGCTGACGTTTCTCGCATGCGCGCGGCCCTTGGGCAGGCGCGTGGGAGTGATCGCCGCGATGCTGCTGACGTTCTCGTTCAATCAGTATCTGCTGGCGACGTCGCTCAACAGCGAAACGCCGTACGTGCTGCTGCTGGCGACGATCGTTCTGCTGACACAGCGCGTCATCAACTTGCCCGGTCGCCGGAACGTCGCGGCTCTCGGTGCGCTGCACGGCCTGTCGCTGTTGTTGCGCCCGGAACATCCGATTCTGATGCTCTTTCTTGGCGCGTGGATGCTCGTGCCGCGTCGCACAACCACGGCCGTCGACACACTCGTGCCTCTTCGTGTTCGATTCGCGTCTGTGGCTGCGATGGGAGTGATCGCGATTGTGACCTGTCTGCCATGGACGGTGCACGCGATCGTCGCCACGCATCGATTCAACAATCTGCAGGCGACGGCGAACAACTACAACCTCGCGCCGATCGAGTGGACGCCTTCCGCACGGGCCGCGCTGCAAGCCATGCCGGCATTTGCTCGCAACGACTTGTACGCGGTGTTCAACCACATCACGCAGACCGCAGGCC
>DATKJG010000123.1:0-3303 GCA_035543215.1 Phycisphaerales bacterium
CGACGCTTTGCCGAAGCAGTTCGCTAGCGCCGCGGGCGTCTTCCCGCAACCCGATCAGGGGCCGACGCTGCCCGGCGACTACGGCGAGGTCGGCCGGCAACTGGTCGGCGGCAAGGCCATGAACTGCATTCAGTGCCACAACGTCGGCGGGCGGCCATCGACGGGCACGCCGGGGCCGGACCTCGCGCAGATGGCCGAACGCTTGCGCTACGACGCCTTCAGCCGCTGGATTCACGATCCCAAACTGACGCGGCCGGGCACGCGCATGCCGTCGTTCTTCGTCAACGGCGCTTCGGCTTTCACGGATCTGCTCGAAGGCGACGCTGACAAACAGGTCGACGCGATGTGGGCCTATCTCTCGCTGGGCGAATTCATGCCCGTGCCCGACGGCCTGGTCGATCCAGCGAGTCTGACGCTGCAGGTCAAGGACGAGCCGGTAATCTTCCGCAGCTTCATCAAGGGTGCCGGCGTGCGGGCCATCGCGGTGGGCTATCCGGAGCAGATTCATATCGCGTTCGATGCGGCCAAGTGCAAACTGGCGGAGGCGTGGGAAGGCGACTTCATCAATGCGGCCGGCGCGTGGGCCAATCGCGGCGGAACGGAGACGAATCCGAAGTCGGTGAAATGGAGCGCGCCGAAGGATGGGTTGTTTGTGAGCGCATCGGTCGGTGGGGGATCAACCACGGAGATCACACCGAAGTTCCGAGGCTATCGGCTGGATGAACAGCGCCGGCCGATCTTCATCTACGAACTGCACGCGGGCGAGATCGAGGTGCTCGTGCACGAGCAGCCGCTGCCAGCGCGGCGAGAAGGGAAGCCGTCGCTGACGCAGCGTTTCTCGCTGGAAGGCCCCAGGGGCGCGCAGATCATCCTCATGCCCGGCAAGCGCACAGCGAAGGGACTCAGCGGCGACGTTGCCAACGGCGCGGCGAGCATCACGCTCGATGACACCGGCAAGGCGGAGTTTGAACTGGAGGTGACGTGGTGAGGACGCTTCTGCGACGCATCGTGATCGCATGCTCTGTGGCGCTTGCAGCCGTCGTCAACATTCCGTCGGCAGCGCAGGAACGGCCCGTCGACTTCAAGTACATCAAGAAGGAGACGCGCGAGGCCAGCCGCGATGCCACGCTGGCACAATACATGCCCGTGCTGCAGTGGGGCTCCTGGTTTGTCGCCGCGCCGTTCGATGATGTGGGATTCAAGAAGCACAACGTCGTCTATCCGCCCGAACTCGCCGTCGATTTGAACGCCACCTATTCAGGCAAGAACGGCGTGCAGGTGACGTGGAAGCAACTGCCGCAGACCGACTGGTCCAAGATCAATCTCGCCACGTTCAAGAACCCCGGGCTTGACAACTACGGCATCGGTTACGTCTATCGCGAGGCGGCGTCCGAGACTGAAGGCACATGGAACATTCGCTGCGGTAGCGATGATGGATTGAAACTGTGGTTCAACGGGCGGCTGTACATCGACGCCGACGTGCCGCGCGGCCTGGATCCCGATTCGCACACCATTAGCCTGCCCGTCAAGAAGGGGAAGAACACGCTGCTCGCCAAGGTGACGCAAGGCCAGGGCGAGTGGGAGTTTCAGATTCAGCCGCGCATCGATCCGCAGATCGCGGCGCGCCTCGAGTATCACCTCAACGTCGACTTCCCACTCACGCCCGAGGCGAAGTACTACCGGCTGCTGTCATTCTTCGAGCCGAGCGATATCGTGCTGGAGGTGGGGGGGCTGTGCGTGATGGATGATGGCCGGCCAGCGGTTGCGACCCGGCGCGGCGAAATCTGGATCATCGAGAACGCCTATCAGGATCCGCCGCTGGATGCGAAGTTCAAGTTGTTCGCGTCCGGCCTGCACGAACCCCTCGGCCTGCAGTGGCGCGACGGCGCAATGTGGACGGTGCAGCGCGGCGAACTGACGCGCATGACCGACCTCGATCACGATGACCGGGCGGACCTGTTCGAAACGATCAGCGATCAATGGGGCGTCAGCGGCAACTACCACGAGTTCGGCTTCGGGCCCAAGTTCGACGGCCAGGGGCGCATCTGGGTGAGCCTGAACGTCGGGTTCTGCGGCGGGCTTGGCAAGTCGATCGTGCCATGGCGCGGCTGGGCCCTGATCGTCGATCCGAAGGATGGTTCGCTGACGCCGATCTGCGGCGGATTGCGCTCGCCCAACGGGCTGGGGACGAACGCTGATGGCGAGATGTTCTACACTGACAACCAGGGCGACTGGGTCGGCACCAACAAACTGGCGCATCTCACGCCGGGTTCATGGCACGGCCATCCTGCGGGCGATCGTTGGTACGAGACGGCGAAGATGCCCAAGCCGCGCGGCGAGCAGGATTTCAAGCAGCCTGCGATCTGGTTCCCGTACGACCGCATGGGCCGCAGCGCCAGCGACATCCTGTGCGATCAGACCGGAGGCAAGTTCGGACCGTTCAAGGACCAGGCGTTCGTCGGCGATCAGTACAGCGCGCTGGTGATGCGCGTCTTCCTCGAGAAGGTCAACGGCGAGTACCAGGGCGCGTGTTTCCCGTTCCGCTCGGGCTTGGATTGCGGTGTGAATCGCATGGCGTTCGCGCCCGATGGCAGCATGTTTGTCGGCATGACCAATCGCGGCTGGTGGTCCATCGGCAACCGGCCGTACGGCGTGCAGCGGCTGGTATGGACGGGCGTCACGCCCTTCGAAGTGCTCGAGATGAAGGCGCAAAGTGATGGATTCCTGCTTACCTTTGCGCAACCGGTGGATGCGACATCTGCCGGCGATGTGAAGAGTTACCGCATGAGCAGTTTCACGCACGAGCGCTGGGAGAAATACGGCTCGCCCGAGATCGACAAGCAGGATTGCACGATCGGGTCGGCGGAGGTCTCTGCAGACGGATTGTCCGTGCGGCTGAAGGTGGCGGGACTGCGAACGCCGTATGTGCATGAACTGAATCTTGACGGCGTGCGCAACGGATCGGGCGAGCCGCTTCTGCATCCCGTGGCCTACTACACGCTGAACGCGCTGCCAGCGAACTGAACCCTCATGTCGGCGACCAGCGACAAGAAGCGCATTGTCGAACTTCGCGACCTGCTCGATCGGGCGAACCGCGCGTACTACGTTGATGCGCAGCCGCTGATGTCGGACCGCGACTACGACGGCTTGATGAAGGAACTCATCACTCTGGAGGCGGAGCATCCGGATCTGCGCGATCCCAATTCGCCTTCGCAGCGCGTTGGCGATCAACCGGTCGACGGGTTCCGCACCGTCCGGCACGCCGTGCCGATGACGTCAATCGACAACACCTACAGCATTGAT
>DATKJG010000124.1:0-8690 GCA_035543215.1 Phycisphaerales bacterium
GAGCATCTGAAGCGCACGCTCGAGCCGTGGCTCGTCGGCGCGCTGGTGACAGAGGTTCGGCTGCATCGTCGCGATATCGTTCGCCGCGCCGGCTCGCGCAAGGCGATGCGCGGCGTGAAGCCCGCAAGCCTGCTCGAGGGCGAAACGATCGAGAAACTCATCCGCCGCGGCAAGAGCCTTGCGATCGTCGGCGGCACGGGCGGCGCTGTGCTCGGCCTGCACATGGGAATGACCGGGTCGATGCTGGTGGCTGAGAGCCAGCACCGATCGGAGGTACGCGGTCAGCGACCAGCACGCCGCGACAGGCACGTGCATTGCGAATGGATCGTGTCGCGCGATGGCAGCCCATCAAGCGAGGCGATCGTCACGTTCCGCGATCCGCGGCGCTTCGGCGGCCTGTGGCCGTTCGCCTCGCTTGATGACCTGTACACCAGCCCCGGCGGCTGGTCGCGGCTTGGGCCCGATGCGTTGACGATCGATGCTATGACCTTGCGAGAGCGTTTGCTGCGCACGCGCCAGCCGATGAAGGCGGCCCTGTTGAATCAAGCGCTGGTCGCTGGCGTCGGCAACATTTACGCTGACGAGGCGCTCTTTGCCGCCGGCATCCATCCGCTTGCGACGCCCCGGCGGCTGCGAGATGTGCAGTGGCAGGACCTGGCTGCCGCAATCCGATCGATCATGCAGGCTGCGATCGAATCAGGCGGATCGACGTTGCGCGACTATCGAGACGCCGGCGGCCGGAGCGGAGCATTCACGCTGCAACACCAGGCCTACGGCCGCAGCGGCGAGGCATGCGTTCGGTGCTCGACGACGTTGCGATCCGCGGTGATCGGCCAGCGCACCACGGTCTTCTGCAGCTACTGCCAGAGGCGATCGTTCGGCAAACGCGAGGCGGCTCGGCCCGAGATATCCGCCAGTTATCCACAGCCATTTCGAGGCACTAGGGAACCTCGGTTAATCGAGCCTGTCCTGAGTGTCACCGGTGATTGATAACTCCTTAAGGAAGATCTATTTCATCCTCGTAGTATCTGCACTGCCGGGTTGTGGGTAACTCAAGGCTTTCACCACAAACCACGGCAGCGACAGGGAGTTGCGATCCACAACCCATGTGGATGATCTGTCCTGATCGTGGCGTTGGGGCGATCGATCGAGCCAGTCACATCGAGTTGGCTGGGACGCTGACTGTTCGTCGGGCGGATTCTCTAAGCCCGGGCTGCGCGCCAGCGGCGCAAAGTGACAACTGGTCCACAGCGCAAATGCCAACCCGTTTCGATGGGCCTGATCAGGATGCGGGCGCGGGGCTGGCGCCGCCGGTCTTTTCTGCGTCATTACGGAGCTTCTGCTCGAACAGCACCAGTTCGCGGTCCAATTCCGGATCGCGCCGGCGGCGTTCATCAACCGTGCGGATGGCGTGCATCACCGTCGTGTGATCGCGCCCGCCGAAGTACGAGCCGATTTCCTCCAGGCTGAAGCGCGTCAGGTGCCGGGCGAAGTACATGCCGATCTGCCGCGGCCGTGTGATCGACTTCGGGCGTCTCTTGGAGAGCAGGTCCGTCAGGCGGACGTCATAGAACTCCGTGATGGCATCAAGAATCTGCTGGATCGACAGGCTCGAGCCGTTGTTCGACGTGCGGTGATCGCCAATGGCCTGCTTGGCCAGTTCCAGGTCGATGGGAGCGTTGCGCATCATCGAGTGGCTCTGGATCCGCGTGATGGCGCCTTCGAGTTCACGGATGTTGGAGTCGATCTTGGCCGCGACATACGAAGCGACATCGTCGGGAATGCAGAGATTGCGCAGGCCGGCTTTTTTCAGCACGATGCCGACGCGGGTCTCGAAGCATGGCTTGTCGATGCGCGCCACCAGGCCGCAGTTGAAGCGGCTGGTGAGACGCTCTTCGAGTCCGGCGATCTCGCACGGCGCAGCGTCGGAACTCAGCACCACCTGCTTGCCGTGCTGGTGCAGCGTATTGAAGGTGTGGAAGAACTCTTCCTGCAGGCGATCGTGCTGCGCGATGTCGTGGATGTCATCCACCACGAGCACATCCATGTGACGGAAGCGATTGCGGAAATCCGACATCTGTCCGTCGCGAACCGCCTCATGCCAGCGATTCACGAAGTCATTGCAGGAGGTGTAGTACACGCGCAACTGCCTGTTGCGGCGCATGCCCTCCTGGCAGATGGCCTGCAGCAGGTGCGTCTTGCCCAGCCCGACGCCGCCGTGAATGAAGAACGGGTTGTAGGCCTTGCCGGGTATCTTTGCAACGGCCGAGGCGCCGGCATGGGCCAGGCGGTTCTCCTCTCCCACGACGAAGTTGTCGAAGGAGAAATCCGGGGAAAGGAGCATCTCGTCGTCGTTGGGGATGAAGCCGGCCACGCCGGACCCGACGCCCGATCCGCTCGCCGAGGCGTTTTCGCGGCGTTCGCCATTGCGGCCCGCCACCGCCTCGCCGCGCGTGTTGGAACTGGGCGGCTCGGCGCGGGCCTCGTCCTCGTCCACGAACGACACCGCCGTCAGGCGCCCGGTGGCGGCCTGGGCGGCCTCGGTGAACTGCTGAACACACTGACGCTGCAGGTATTTCAACTGCACCGGCTCGCGCACCAGCACGCGCAGCGTGCCGGCGTTCAGGTCGATGAGTTCGATGTCGTCGAACCAGTGCCGGCACAACTCGCTGTGGTTGCGCCGCAGATGCGACAGCATCGCGTTCCTGATCTGCGGATCCGGTCGACCCATCAGTCTCGCCTCACTCCAAAAGGTAAAGCGCGCGTGTCCGTGCGTTTGGATGGTTGGTAGGTGACTCTCGACAATGCCCGGCTGGTCCCACCTGCCGGTCGTTCCCACTCGTGTGCATCGTCGAGACAACGATGGCGGAGAATGTACGGCTCGCTCCACACCTCGTCAACAGGTTGTGCGCGACTTCGTGGGACACGTCGCGAAGTTCCGTGAACATGATGCGAACATCAGTGCAGCCGATCGGAAAATCTTCGTTCGATGACGGTGCGCGCCAACGCATCAACGCGCTCGCTCGCGCGCAACAGGAATCCCGCGCCCAATTTCACCCTTCAGGAGAATCCTGGAGAGCATCATCGCCGTTGGTCGCGACCGCCGCAGCGGCTTCTGGAACCTCAGGAGCGTGTTGCGCCTTCGAGCCGCCCGCAGCCGTGAGTTGCTGCTCGTATCGCAGCCGATTCGCCCTGAAATCCATGAGAAAGTGCACGCGCGAGGCCGCTTCAATCCCGACCGTCTTCACCAGGTGCTCGCGCGATGACGCCATGTTCGTCCTTCGAGACAGGTGAATCAGAATCACCGCCTCTGCCTTCCAGACCGCCAGCATTCTCGCGATATCGTCGATGTGCATGTGCTTGCCCACGCTGGCGCGCGAGCGATGCTCATCCTCCAGGAACGTGCATTCGGCAATGACAATCTTGGCCTCTGCGAACTCATCACGCACCAGATAGGGCCCGAACTCGCAGTCGCCGGTGTAGGCGATGAGGGGTATATCCAGTGTGCGCGTGATGTCGACCCCCGACCCCTTGAGTTCGCGCAACTTCTCCTGGGGCAAATCCAGATACTCTGGCTTCAACTTGCTGCGCTTCTCGATGACGGCATAACCCAACGCCGGCACCGTGTGGCTGACCTCGATGCCGCGCAGAAACAGGTTGTTCTTGATCTCGATCTGCTGATCAGGCTCCAAGCCGATGATCTCGTGTGGCGTGCGCTGGGCCTCGACGGCGATCCAGCCCTGCATCATGCTCGCAAGTGGTTTGGCCAGAAGATGATGGCACACGCAGCGGCCGACGCCGATCTTCTGGAACATCCGCTGGCTGAAGTAATACGGCAGCCCCGCCACGTGGTCCATGTGGCCGTGCGTGAGCGCGACATAGTTCGCCGTCAGGGCCGGGCGCGGGCACAGACCGATATCGAACGCCAGGTCGAGTTCAGGCACGTGCACGCACGTCTGCTCGCCTGCAATCGAGATGCCCTGCACCCGATAGGGCGGAACGTAAAGAAAACCCATCTGCCCCGATCGTGGGGGCTCCTTGGGAAGCATGCGGAAAACCTCCGTCACCCGCGCTTTCGCGCGAGAGGGATGATGAACGAACCGGTCAATGCCGAAGCGATCATGCTAGGGCATCACACGTCGGAATCAAGAGCGTTGCTCTATCGCCCCGCGATATCGCGTGCCTATCGATTCCTGCGTGTCTTCGCGCTGTCGCACGCGCGCTTGTTGAATGCCGCGAATTCAGCGGCTATCCTCGTGCCTCTGGTCACAAGTCCCCTTCGTCTAGTGGCCCAGGACACTGGCCTCTCACGCCGGTAACAGGGGTTCGAGTCCCCTAGGGGACGCTTCACGATTCGCGAATTCAAAGGGGAAGGCCGATGATGCGGCGCGCCAGTGTGCGCCGACTCATCAACATCGCCGCCGACATCACGCCACGCGGGCGCGGCGTGGCACTTGGTGAATCGATCGACCTGAACATCCAGTCATGCACCGGTAATGAAGCGGCTGCAGGCGGCGGTATGCTGATGTCGCTGCGCACGGCGAACCGTGGTCGGTCCGGCGCGGCTCTGGAGTGGATCACATGACCCGCCACGCTCGTTTCGCCGTTCTGGCATTGCTCCTGTTCTCCGCCGCATGTCAGCAGCAGCCCGCCGCCAGTCCCTCGGCCATGAGCAGTGATCAGGCTGCCACGACCAAGCCGGCCGAAGAAACCTGGCGCGAGCGCTTCGATGTGGACAGGGCCAACCTTGGGCCCACCGGCGTCAATCCTTATTTCAGTCTCATGCCGGGCACGGTCTCGACCTTCAGGCACGATGAAGACACGCTCACGATCACCGTGCTGGATGAGACGAAGGTCGTCGATGGCGTGACGACGCGCGTCATCGAGGAGCGCGAGACGGAAGACGGCGAACTGGCCGAAGTCTCCCGCAACTTCTTCGCCATCGATCGCACCACCAACGACGTCTACTACTTCGGCGAGGAAGTGGACATCTATAAGGACGGCAAGATCGTCCGACACGAAGGCGCGTGGCTCTCAGGCGAGAAGAATGCTCGCTTCGGCCTGATGATGCCCGGCAACCCCAAGGTCGGCGATCGCTTCTACCAGGAGCAGGCGCCCGGTGAGGCGATGGATCGGGCCGAGATCGTCGCGATGGACGCGACCATCGATACACCCGCGGGCCACTTCGAGAAGTGCATGCGCGTAAAGGAGACCAGTCCGCTCGAGCGCGGCACTTCGACCAAGGTGTACGCCCCGGGAATCGGACTGGTCATGGATGACGGCATCCTGCTGACGAAATCCGAGCAGCCGAAGCCCGGCGCACGTTAGCCCGGGGCATGCTGCGGAGACGGTGAAGTCATGACAACCACGCGATCCACCCTGCTTCTCACCGGCCTTGTGCTGGTGGGCGGCTGCGCCGCGGTTGTCGTGTTTGCGTGGGCGAAGCGCGATGCCGTCGATTCATCGGCGATCCTCAACGCAAGCGAATCGACGCCGATGCCGGTGCAGCGGCCGGCAGTGCCGGTTTCGACCGGTGCACAGCCTTCGGAGCTGCAGGATGGCCCGACTCCCCCAAAGGCCGATGATTCGACTGTGATTCTCTCTGAAGCGCCCGCTGCTTCGCCCACTTCATTTCCCGAGTCGGTCTCCGGTGGCGCCGCGCCCGCTCCAGGCGACGTCCAGCCACTCGGCCCGTCGCGAATCCCGCTCGAGACGGCGCGCGAAGCGCTGGCATTGGTCGGTGAGGATCCCGCCGCCGAGGCCGTCTGGATCATCGCCATCAACGATTGGAACATGTCGAAACACGACCGCTCGGATCTCATCGAGGATCTGAACGAAGAGGGGTTCCCTGAGACCAAGGACATGACCCGCGATGATCTGCCGAAGGTGCTGAACCGGCTGGCGCTGATCGAGCGGCTTGCTCCCGACGCAATGGATGAAACCAACGCAGCAGCCTTCGCCGAGGCCCATAAGGATCTGGTCAATATCCTCAAGCGCCTGATCTCGCCATAGAAGCGATTCGCGCCCGTCTTGTGGTAGCGTGATGACGCGACGCCGTGGACGCTGAAGCGCCAATCACGCGATTGCTGCAGGACATCGACGCCGGCCGCCCGGGCGCGATGGATGAGCTCATGCGCGTGGTGCACGCGGACCTGGAGCGCGTGGCGGCGGCGCATCTGCGGCGGCGCTTCGGCGCGCGGGCCCAGGCCGTCACGCTCGAGCCTGCGGCCATTGTCAATGAGTCATTCCTGAAACTCATCAGGCACCGGCAGCAGTACGACAGCCGCGGGCATTTCTTCGCCACGGCGACCAAGGTGATGCTGCATGTGCTGCTGGATTACGTGGATCAGCGCAACGCGCAGAAGCGTGGCGGCGATCGCGACCGGATTTCGTTCTCACTCGCAGAGCGCGATGCGGCCGATCGAAACGCCGGCGCCGGCGGGACGATCGAGGTCGGCCTGCAGCCGATGGTGCGAGCGCTTGCGGAATTGGAGAAACTCGATGCCCGCAAGGCGGATGTGGTGAAGATGCGCGTCATCTGGGGCATGACCAACGACGAGATCGCCGAGAGTCTTGGCGTTTCGCGCCCGACCGCCGAGCGCGACTGGCGCTTCGCCAAGTCGTGGCTGGCGGAGCAGGCGCGCGACGCCGCCACGACGTCGTAGTGCATCGCGCGCCGTGAGAACATGATGGCGCGTGGCGAGCCACAGCGTAGATGGTGCGGTAGTCCATGTCTGGTCGCACACCATCGCGATATGCTGCGAGGACGGTCGTTCCGTCCTTGCAGCCTTTGTTTCCAACCGCGATGGATCTGCAGCAATTCAAGCGCGTGGAAGAGTTGTTCGACGCGGCTATGGCCCTAGCCGAAGCGGAGCGATCGGTGTACGTCGATCGGGCGTGCGGCGACGATCACGACCTGCGCGACCGCGTGCTGCGCATGCTCGAGAACGCCACGCGCGAATTGGTGTGCGAGGAACTCGATTCGACGCAGGGACTGACCCATATCCGCGGCGACGGGATCGCGGCCGATCAGCTGGTTGGCCGGCGCATCGGGCCGTACGAACTGCTCGAACTGATCGGCGAGGGCGGCTTCGGCGCCGTGTATCGCGTGCAGCAGCACGCGCCCGTCAAACGCCTGGCCGCGATGAAGATCATCAAGCTGGGCATGGACACCGCGCAGGTGATCGCGCGCTTCGAAGCCGAGCGGCAGGCCCTGGCGCTGATGGATCATCCCAACATCGCGCGAGTCTTCGATGCCGGCGCCACCGAGAGCGGCCGGCCGTACTTCGTGATGGAACTGGTCGGCGGCGTGCCCATCACGCGCTTCTGCGATCAGCGATGCCTGAACCTTCGGCAGCGCCTGAGGCTGTTCGCACAGGTATGCCAGGCCGTGCAGCACGCGCACGGCAAGGGCATCATTCACCGCGACATCAAGCCGTCGAACGTGCTGGTGAGCGAGCACGAGGGCGTGGCCTCGCCGCGCATCATCGACTTCGGCGTGGCCAAGGCGACGCGCGGCCGCCTGACCGAGCACACCGCGCTGACGGAACTGCGGCAGTTCATCGGCACGCCGCAGTACATGAGCCCGGAGCAGGCCGGCGGTCTCGCGGCCGACGTCGACACGCGCAGCGACGTGTACTAGCTGGGTGTGCTGCTGCACGAGTTGCTGGTGGGCGTCACGCCTTTCGACCTCGACAGGCGCGGCGCCGCGGACATTCTTCGTCTGATCCGCGAGCGCGAGCCGCGCAAGCCGTCAACGCACATCAGCGCGCTGGGCGAGCGGCTCGAGGAGGTGGCGCGACAACGCGCGACCGAGCCGCGCATCCTCCGCCGCATTGTGCGAGGCGATCTCGACTGGATCGTGCTGAAGGCGATGGCGAAGGATCCGGATCGTCGTTACGAGACCGCCGCCGATCTTGGTCACGACATCGAGCGCTGCCTGCGCAACGAGCCGGTGCAGGCGCGGCCGCCGGGCGCTCTGTACCTGGCGGGCAAGTTCATGCGCCGCCACCGCGTGGCCGTGGGCGCGACGGCGGCGATCGTGCTTGCGCTGGTGACCGGCCTTGTTGCAGCGCTGGTTGGATTGAGCGAAGCCAACCTCGCCCGGGCCCGGCAGGGCTCGGCGCTGGCGGCCGCGGAGGATCGACTGCGCGATTCGCTGTTGGCGCAGGCGCGGGCGGCGCGCTCGGGCAACGAGATCGGCCGGCGATACCAGGCGCTGGGTGCGATCGCGCAGGCAGCGCAGTTGAAGCCGGATGCGAACCTGCGCGATGAGGCGATCGCGTGCATGACGCTGGACGACTTCGCACCGGCCAGCACGCTGACGACATCAACCGATGTCAGTGCTCGGGGCCTGCGGGTCATCGATCGGCTGGCTGACGCGCGCACACCGGGCGAGGTGGTCGTGCTGTCAACGCGCGATGGCAGCCCGATGGCGCGCCTGCCTGCGCCGACGATGCGCTGCTGGTCGCTCATCTTTTCGTATGACGGCCGATACCTCGCCGGCAAGTTCCATGACACACCGGAGCACGCGAGGTTTCTTGTGTGGAACCTGGAAAGCGGCGCGGCGGTCATCGATATCACCCGCGACCGCCCCGTGGTCGACCAGATGTCCATGGGGCTGCTGGGGGAATGGCCGGCCATGGCGCTCAGCGATGGCGGTCGTCGCATCGATTTCTATTCGCTGACCG
>DATKJG010000125.1:0-3910 GCA_035543215.1 Phycisphaerales bacterium
GATCCGAAGATCGACGGCATCGCGATCAATCTGCGCTACGAGGAGGGCCGGCTCGTCTCGGCCGTGACGCGCGGCGATGGCGAGAAGGGCGATGATGTCACCTCGCAGGTGCGCACGATCCGCGCCATCCCGCTCAAACTCGTCGGGGCTGCGAAATCGATGCCCGATGTGCTCGAAGTCCGCGGTGAGATTTACATGCCCAACGCCGAGTTCGAGCGCGTCAACAAGGAACGCGAGGCGGCGGGCGAGCCGGTCTTCGCCAACGCGCGAAATTCCACGGCCGGCACGCTCAAGAATCTCGATCCCCGGGTCGCGGCCGCGCGCAAACTCAACTTCACGGCTCACGGCCGGGGCGAGGTTGCAGGCGGAAATCTCGAAGATCTCGATTCGTTCTGGGAATTCTGCGCAGCCATCAACGTGTTGGGAATCCCCACCAATCCCTTGTCGTCGCGCTGCGATTCGATCGAGGATGTCATCGCGCGAATCGAGACGTTCCAGGCCAAACGCTCGACGCTGCCTTACGGCGTCGATGGCATGGTGATCCGTGTCGACTCATTCACGCAGCAACGCAAACTCGGGGCCACGAGCAAGGCTCCGCGCTGGGCCATCGCGTACAAGTATCCCGCCGAGCAGGGCGTCACGGTGCTGGAGAAAGTCGATTGGCAGGTGGGCAAGAATGGCACGCTCACGCCGCGCGCGACGATGAAGCCGGTGTTCCTCGCGGGCACGACTGTCAAGCACGCGACGCTGCACAACATCGAGGAGATTCACCGCAAGGACATTCGTATCGGCGACACGGTCATCATCGAAAAAGCCGGAGAGATCATTCCGCAGGTGGTGAGCGTCGTGCTCGACAAGCGTCCGAAGGGCGCGGCCTCGAAGCCGATGGAGCCGCCGAAGAAATGTCCGGCATGCGGTGGAGTCGTCGAGCAGGAAGGCCCCAAACTCTTCTGCACGAATCCTGAATGCCCGGCCCAGTTCCGCGAGCGCCTGAAGTGGTTCGTCGGGCGCGGGCAGATGGACATCGACGGCATGGGCGAGAAACTGGTCGATCAACTCGTCGATGCCGGGTTGGTCAAGCACTTTGCCGACGTCTTCACGCTCAAGCGCGAGCAACTGCTGGAACTCGAGCGCATGGGCGAGAAGTCAGCGGACAACCTGCTCGCCGCGATGGAGGAAGCCAGGGGCCGCGGCCTGGCGCGCGTGCTGGCGGGGCTGGGGATTCAGCACATCGGCGTGACGGCGGCGAAGACAATCGCATCGCACTTTCCGGATGCGGATGCCCTGCTGCGAGCCAGTGCGGATGAACTGATGGAGCTGCCCGATTTCGGTGAGGTCACCGCGCCGGTGCTGCATGCCTACCTGCAATCAGAGCAGGGACGCGAGACGTTCCATCGCCTGGAGAAGGCCGGAGTCGATCTCAGCAGCAAGGGCTTTCGCGCGGGGCCTTCGCCGCAAGCGGCGGCGGCGAGTAGCGGGAACGATGCGCTGTTTGCGGGCAAGACCATCGTCCTGACCGGCACCCTGGCCAACTTCAAGCGCGAGGACTTGACGGAACAGCTCGAGGCGCTGGGCGCGAAGGTGACGGGATCGGTATCGAAGAAGACCGACTTGGTCATTGCGGGCGAGGAGGCGGGGTCGAAACTCGACAAGGCGCGCAAACTTGGTGTCGCCGTCTGGGATGAGGCGCGCCTGATGAAGGCGCTTTCGTAAGGTGGTCAATGCCCTTGCGGCCGTTACAATCGCGGTGAATGGGTCAATTCGCGCTTGGCATTCGCAGCCTTCTGGTGAAGGCCACGATCTTTGTGGTCCTTGCCGCGCTGCTGGCGTGGGCGCTTGGCGGAACGCTGTTTCCCAAGCCGCACGTGGCCGAGTTCCGCGCGCAATCCGCACAGTTCAGCGGCGAGACCTGGTACTGGCGGCTGCTCGTAGGCGGCAAGAACAAGGGCGAGGTGCGATGGAATCTCATGCGCCAACCGTCCGAGGGTGTTGCGCGCGTCGCCGAGGAGACCGATTACATCGAAGTCGCCGGTCCGGTGTTGGGAAACGACGGCAGCCTGTATTACGCCGGCCGCGCGCACGACAGTCAGCGCGAATGGCAGATCATCAGCCGCGATGCTGCTGGTGCGATGCACACGTACGCGATGCCGGATCGTCTTGCCGTCGAGCAGCAGCTCGGACGTATTCAAGCCGGCCTGCCGTTGCAGGGTGCCAGCATGATCCTGCAGCAGCGTGCGCGCGTGCTTGATCCGTCGTCGAATCCGGTCGATGAATGATCGGTGACCGGCGGCGTCGGGTCGATGGCATTCCATGCAGAACATCGAATTCAAGGCTGAACTGCGCAATCTCGAGGCGGCCCGCCAGCAGTGCCATCTCCTTGGGGCCCAGTGCGCCGGCGTGTTCGTGCAGCGCGACACGTATTTCCGCATGGCCGACGGCCGGCTCAAACGGCGCGAGATCGATCGCAAGATGATCCAGTGGGTGTACTACCATCGGCCGGATCGCGTTTCGCCGCGCATGAGCAACTACACGATCCTGACAGATGCCCAGGCCAAGCGGCGCTGGGGCACGCGCAGCCTCAAGCCGTGGCTGGTGGTGGACAAGACGCGTGAACTGTGGACCTTCGGCGATCTGCGGATTCACCTCGACGTGGTCAAGGCGCTGGGCACGTTTCTGGAGTTCGAGGCGATCGTCTCGCGGCGTTTCACCGTCAAGGCTTGCCACGAGTTGATCGCGCGGCTACGCGAATCCTTCGCGCCGCTGCTGGGCGAGCCCATCAGCGTAAGTTATAGCGACCTGATGCAGGCGCAACTTGCAGACGCGGTCTGACTTGGGCTATCTGGTCGCCGCCGGCGCGATGTTCACCACGTCGAGCCAGATCAGCACGCCGAGGACGGCGCACAGGGCGATGCGATACCAGCCGAACAGCACCAGGCCGTGGCGCGTGAGAAAGCCGACGAGCCACCGGATGGCGATCGCAGCCGAGATCGTCGCGACGACGATGCCGAGCACAATCGGCCCGATGCCGAGCGACTGAAGCATGTTGGCGTGATCACCGGTGAAGTTCTTGAGGGCGCTGTAGACGCATGCGGCGCCGAGCGTAGGCAGGCCGAGCAGGAAACTGAACTCGGCGGCCTGTCGCGGCTTGAGGCCTACGAGCATGCCGCCGACGATGGTCATCATCGACCGACTGGCACCGGGCCACATCGCCACGCACTGCAGGAGGCCGATGATCAGGGCCCGCCGCCACGTCAGATGTTCCATGTCGACATAGGCGAGGGCATCGGTCGGCTCGGCGTGTTCATCGCCACGGAAGTGCCGTCGCTGCCAGCGGCCGATGACGATCATCGCCACACCTCCCAGCGCCAGCGCGGCCATCACCGGAATCGGGAAAAACAGGTGCGACTCGATCCAGTCGTTCAGCAACAAGCCAAGAATCGCGGCTGGCACGAATGCGATGATCAGATTGACAAGCAGGCGGAGGCCGATCGCATCGCGAGCGGTCAGACCACGAAACATCTGCACGACGCGCGGCCAATACAGACCGAGAACTGCGAGGATCGCGCCGCCTTGGATGACGATGTTGAATGCGTCGACAGCGCGTTTGGTTTCCGGCGGATAATCCAGTCCCAGCAGCGCTGAGGCGATGATCAGGTGTCCGGTCGAACTCACCGGCAGGAATTCGGTGATGCCTTCGACAAGGCCCAGGATGGCGGCGTGCAGCAGATTCAATCGATGTCTGGTTGGGAGGGGTCAGGCGGCGGCGCACCGCCCATGTCGGGCGTCGCGAGCCACGGCATCAGGTCGCGCACGGCCTTGCCCGCGGGCTCAATGGGATGATCGGCCAGTTTGGCGCGCTGACTCGCAAACCACGGGAATCCCTTCTCGTAATCCGCGCGCAGGTCGCGCG
>DATKJG010000126.1:0-2159 GCA_035543215.1 Phycisphaerales bacterium
CTTGATCATGGTCAACCGCATGCCGCCGCCCTCGCGCTTCTCGTAGCGGGCTTCGTCCATGATCTCGCGGATGATGTGCACGCCCAGGCCTCCGGGCCGGATGTCCTCGAGATTGCGCGGCTGGATCACCGACGGCTCGACCTGCCGGGCGCGATCCTCGATGACCACCTTCAAGCCCGGCTGATCATCGCCATCAAGGGCCCAGAGATTGAGCCAGATGTGTCCGTCCGGTCGCCGCTCGTAGCCGTGATTGATCACGTTGCACAGCGCCTCGTCCACGGCGAGGCTGATCTGGCCGCAGGCGCCGTCGGGGAACCCGATACGCTGCGCGAACTGCATCACCATCGCCCGGGCGGCAGCGAGGAGGCGCGGCTGGCTCCGCATCTCCAGACGAATGTCAGGTTCGCGCGGTGAGTCAGCCATGTGGGGCATTGGACGCTGCGCTGGACGGGGGCGAAGTCATCGGCTGGAGCGAGCCCGATTCATATGCAGCGACCCATTTCGCGATCGCATCTCGCCGCTGCATCACGGAATCATAGTGGCGATAGCCATAGGTCTGCCCGGTCAGGCGCTCCAGGGCGGTGATGGCCATGTATCGCACTGCGGGATCGTCGGAATCCAGTTCCTCTATGAGATCCTTGATGACGGCCGTGTCACCTTGGGCGGCGGCATGCTCGATGGCATACATCCGGGCGGCGGGATTCGCGGAATCGAAGCCGCCTTCGGTGGCCGGCGGCCCGCAGGATGCCAGCACCGGACAGGCAACGAGGATGACGAGGGCAAACGGGCGCAACCAGGGACTGAGCATATCGACTGCCGCCGGCAGATGCAGCGCTGAATGCGTCATCACTCGCCGTCATCGTGTCAGAGTGCTACAGTCAATGTTTTCCTCTTGTGGAACCTGCCATGCCCGCGAAAGTCGCCACCGCCGTGGAGCCAGCGCCCCCCGCACGAGCGGCAGTTGCGCCGACGAGTGCTGCTGTCGCCGCGGTGGCCGCCGTCGCTCCCGGAGCCGACGTCATTCCCATACTCGATTTCGGCAGCCAGTTCGTGCAGTTGATAGCGCGGCGGGTGCGCGAGGCCGGCGCGTTCAGCGTGCTGGTCGCTCCCGATACTCCCATCGAGCAGCTCAAGGCGATGAGGCCTGCGGGGATCATTCTCTCGGGTGGGCCTGCAAGCGTGAATGAATCCGGCGCGCCCAAATGCGATCCGCGCCTCTTTGAGATCGGCGTGCCGATCCTTGGCATCTGCTACGGCATGCAACTGGCCTGCCACCTTCTGGGCTGCGAACTCACCGGCGGCGCATCGCGCGAGTACGGCCGAGCCAAACTGACGATTACCGACAGGCGCGACCTGCTGGCGGGCATTCCCGCCAACACCACCGTGTGGATGAGCCACGGCGACCACGTCAGCGGGCTCGAGAAGCAATTCGTATCGCTCGCGTCGTCTTCGAGCCTGAAGTACGCGGCGGTGCGGCACAAGACGCTGCCGTTCTACGGCGTGCTGTTCCATCCCGAGGTCACGCATACGCCGCACGGCATCGACATCCTGCGGAACTTCCTGTACGAGGTGTGCAAGTGCTCGGGCACGTGGAAGATGAGCGACTTCCTCGACGCCGAGATCGCGCGCGTGCGAAAGCAGGTGGGCAAGGGGCGCGTGATCTGCGGCCTGAGCGGCGGCGTGGATTCATCGGTCGTTGCGGCGCTCTTGGCCAAGGCGATCGGCCAGCAACTCACGTGCATCTTCGTGGACAATGGCCTGCTGCGCAAGAACGAGCGCGAACTGGTCGAAACGACGTTCCGCGATCATTTTGATGTCGATCTGCGCGTGATCGATGCCTCCGCCGAGTTCCTGGGCGATCTCAAGGCCGTAGCAGAGCCGCAGGAGAAGCGCCGGCGGATCGGTCATCGCTTCATCGAGGTGTTCCGCAAGACAGCGCAGGAGATCAGCGAGGACGGCCACGGTCACATTCAGTTCCTCGCGCAAGGAACGCTGTACCCGGATGTGATCGAATCCGGCCACAGCCACACCGGCAGCGCGGCAAGCATCAAACTTCACCACAATGTGGGTGGGCTGCCCAAGGACCTGGGCTTTGAACTGGTCGAGCCGCTGCGGAATCTCTTCAAGGACGAAGTGCGGCAACTGGGCGAGGTGCTCGG
>DATKJG010000127.1:0-2926 GCA_035543215.1 Phycisphaerales bacterium
CGCCAGCATTCGCGTGGCCCTGCAGAACATCGCGGACCAGCCGATCGGCGATCGCATCACGCTGATTTCGATCATGCTCTCGAGCATGCTCGGCAACATCATGCTTACGGGCGCAATGTTCTGGCTGCTGCTGTCGCGCTACGGGCCGGCCGAGCGGCGCGCCGGCGCTCTCGAGATGCAGGCCGTCATCGCCAGCGCCACGCTCATCAACTATCTGCCGCTGCGGCCGGGCGTCGTCGGCCGCGTGGCGTATCACAAGGCCGTCAACGGCATCGCGGTGCGCGATTCGATCGTCACGGTCATGCAGGCGGCCCTGCTCAGCGGACTGGCGGCGTTGTTCCTCACGGCGGTCACGCTCATCGCGCGGGAGCAGCAGTTCTCGCCCTGGCCTGCCGCGCTCGCGCCACTTCCGATTCTGCTGGCGGCGGGCGCGCTCGCACCGCGCTTTGCGCGCGTCTTCCTCTGGGCCGGCGCGGCCCGGCTGCTCGATGTCCTGGTCACCGCCCTGCGATATCACGCAGCGTTCGCGCTCATCGGCTCACCCATCGACTGGACGGCCTCCATCGCGTTCGCGTGCATCAGCGTGCTGGCGACGATGGTGCCGCTGGTGAGCAACGGCCTTGGCCTGCGCGAATGGGCCATCGGCCTGCTCGCCCCGGCGATCGCTTCCTATCAGATGGAACTCGGCCTGACCGCCGATCTGCTCAACCGGGCTGCGGAACTGGTGATGGTCACGCTCACAGGCGTGCCGGCGACGTTATGGCTGGCCAAGCGCGTTCGGCGCTGAGAGCGCCTGCCGCCACGCCTCCCGCGTCACGCCGTAGCGCACCGTGCCTTCCGCTGATCCCGCGCCGAGCGACGTCATGCCCAGTCGGCGCATCACGCCCAGCGATGGAATCAGATGCGGAAACGTCTCGGCGTCGATGCGCTTGACGCGCGGATCGCGCAGCGTCCATTCGATCAGCGCGCTGGTCGCCTCGGTCGCGAAGCCCTGGCGCTGGAACTCGCTGACGATGCCGTAGCCGACTTCGATCACGCCATTCGCATCCGGCGGGCCTTTGACGCCGCTGCCGCCGATCAACGTGCGCGAGGCGGCGTTCGCGGCGGCATTGGGTTTGAGAACGGCGTGCCACGCGAACCAGCCGCGATCGTTGGGATGTGCGCGGGACCTGTCGATGAGCCATTGAATCGCCGACGGCTCCCAGTGTTCCGGCGGCCAGGTCGAGGGGATCGCGGCATCCAGCAGCCGCGCCACTTCCTGCATGTCATCAAGATTCGCCTGGGCCAGTTCAGGCGTGACCTCGACCAGTTCCAGCCGCGGCGTTGTGATCCGAAGCGGAGTCAGGTCGCTCACTCTCCGGATATGCCCAGATCACGCACGGTGAACAGCGCATCGAACGCAAAGCCCGCCTGTTCGATGTTCTCCCGCGCGCCTTCAAGGCGATCGATCGTGGCGATGATCTTCGTAATGCTCGCGCCGGTTGCCGCGATCACCTTCGCCGCCTCCAGCACCTGGCCGCCGGTCGTCGCGACATCCTCGACGATCACCACGCGGTCGCCTGCGCCCAGCACGCCTTCCAGCTGCTTGGCCGTTCCGTAGTCCTTCTTCTGATTGCGGATGAACACGCATGGCAGGCCGGATGCCAGCGACGCCGCCGTCACCAGCGGAATGCCGCCGAGTTCCGCGCCGGCGAGCCGCGTCGTGCCCTCAGGCAGGCGCTCCGCGAACATGCGGCCCAGCCCCGCGAGAATATCCGGCTGCGTGCTGAAGAGGTACTTGTCGAGGTAGTAGCTGCTCTTGCGGCCGCTGCGAAGGGTGAACTCGCCGCGCAGCAGCGCGACGTGGGCGATGCGGCGCGCGATCTCCTCGCGCGATGGGCCTGCCGCCTCGCGCCGCGGCGCTGGCCGTTGACTGGTCATCATCCGCGCATGGTACACAGGAGTATGCTTGCTGCGAACCACAAGGAGACCACTCAACCATGCCACGCCTCGAAGAATTCCGCGCCTTTCGCGAGAAGATGAACGCCCGCATTCTCGCGCAGAAGAATCTCATCACCGATCGTTTCTTCGCGCTCGATGGCAGGACCTACGAGGACGGCTCGCTGGATGCGAAGACCAAGGAACTCGCGGGGTTGAGCGCCTCGATGGTGCTGCGCTGCGATGACTGCATCGCCTACCACGTGATCCGCTGCCGGGAACTCGGCTGCACGGCCGAGCAGATCTGGGAGGTGTTCAACGTGGCGTTGATCGTGGGCGGCTCGATCGTGATTCCTCACTTCCGCAGGGCGGTGGCGTTGCTGGATGAGTTGGCGGCGAGTTGATCGATGATCCTGCTGGTATCGTGGTGGGGCTGGTCGGAGCACATCGTCACATGCCGCAACCGGGCCTAAACGATCCTACTCATCCAGTGCCAACCATCGCGGCGGCGCAAGCCGGCACGGGTTCGCAGCGCATGATCGGCAAGCGCTTCGGGCGCTATCGCATCCTCTCGCTCATCGGCGAGGGCGGCATGGGAGCGGTGTACCTCGCCGAGCAGGACCGTCCCAACCGCCAGGTCGCGCTCAAACTCATCCGGCCGGGCGCCTCGTCGCTGCAACTGCTCAAGCGCTTCGCGCTGGAATCTGAGGCCCTTGGCCGCCTGCAGCACCCCGGCATCGCGCAGATTCACGATGCCGGCGTGCACGATGAAGGCGAAGGCGCCCAGCCCTATTTCGCGATGGAGTACATCCGGGGCGAACCGCTCGATCAGTACATCCTTCAGCGCCATCCCGGCACGCGCCAGCGGCTGGAACTCGCGGCCCGAATCTGCGACGCGGTGCAGCACGCCCACCAGAAGGGCCTCATTCATCGCGATCTCAAGCCCGGCAACATTCTGGTGACCGAGGACGGCCAGCCCAAGATCCTCGACTTCGGCGTCGCCCGCGCC
>DATKJG010000128.1:0-2256 GCA_035543215.1 Phycisphaerales bacterium
CGGGCACGGTGAAAATGCCGGGGCCCTTGCCGCCGAGGTCCTTCTTGATGAGGTTGGCCATCGCGTCGAACACTGCTGCGACCTGCTTGCGCGAGAGTTCGGTGCTGGTGGCGATGTCGGTATAGATCTGGCTCTTGGTGCGGGCCTTGATGCCGTTCATGGTCTTGGTTGCTGCCATCGCTTGTGAATCCTTTCGTGAGTGGCCATCGGCCGAACCCTTCGGCCTTCGCGCGGCACCTTACTGCGGGAAAAGCCTTGCTACAAGGGCGCAGACCCTGAAAATGCAGGGGTTTTCGTCATTTCCCGCTGGCGCCCGGCCGATTTGCAGAGTTTTCAACCGCCGCGCACTCGTCAGCCGATGTACGCGGCCGCGCCGGTTGGCTTCATCCAGACTCGGATGCAGATTGCATCTGGCAGGGTCGGGCCACACACACGCGACGCCAGCGACACCATCCTCAGCGAGATGACGGCGACATCGTCGGCGTGTTCAATCGCGCGCGACGGTTGACTGGAGTAGGGGGGCAGGCGAAGATTGGTGTTCACCGGACAGGTGGCCGAGAGGCTGAAGGCGACGGTTTGCTAAACCGTTATACGGGGCTTTAACTCTGTATCCCGGGTTCGAATCCCGGCCTGTCCGCTTGGCTCGTCGCACCCTGGATCTCCGCAATCGCGCCACCGCGCGATGGCCGAATCCTTCGTGCGTGTTTGCGCTTCTTTACGGCGCGACCCTCACGCCTCGACGCAGGCGTGGCGCAGCAGCGACGTACACTTTGCGTGGCGCGCATGCGCCAATGGGGCTTAGGAGCAAATCCACGAATGTGCAGTGCGACGAGGCTGCTGATCATCGATGATGACAAGGAACTCTGCGACCTGCTGCAGCAGTTTCTCTCGTCCGCCGGCTTTGATGTCGAAGCGGTTCATGACGGGGCCGTCGGCGCACGCCGGGCGCTGAGCGGTGAGCATGCCGCCGCCGTCCTTGACGTGATGTTGCCGGGCTCCGATGGATTCACCGTGCTGCGGCAGATTCGCGAACGATCGCGCTTGCCCGTGATCATGCTCACGGCACGCGGCGAGGAGGCCGATCGCATCAGCGGCCTTGAGACGGGCGCCGACGACTACCTGCCCAAGCCGTTCAACCCGCGCGAACTGGTGGCTCGGCTCCGGGCCGTGCTGCGGCGCGCACAGCCGACGCCCGATGGCGTCTCGCCGCCTCGCGAACCAAGCGTCATCGTCGCCGATCTGCGACTGGATCCAGGCACGCGCACTGTGCAACTCGCCGGCCAGGAAGTCGATCTCACCAGCACGGAGTTTGACTTGTTGGAAGCCCTGGCGCGGGCGGCCGGCCGAACGGTCACCCGGGAGGAGTTGTCGCGAACGGTCTTCGGCAGGCCGCTGTTCCCTGAAGACCGCAGCATCGATGTTCACATCAGTCACCTTCGACGTAAGCTCGGCCCGCGCAACGGTGGTGGCGAACGCATCAAAACCTTGCGCGGCGCCGGGTATCTTTATGTCATGCCCGATGAATCGCCGGTCCCCGCCGCACCGCGGGCATGATGTGCGGCACGCCGGCGTTTGAACTCAGTGCGCAGCCTTTTCGCCAAGATCTTCCTCTGGTTCTGGCTGGCGATCACGATCGTGATCGCGGCCATGGCATTGGTCACGTGGCTGTATCCCTACAGCGTGGCCCCCGGCGGAATGCTCCCTGATCGGCTGCACGACCTGCAGGCGCGCGGCGCCCTGGCAGTGTATGAACTCAAGGGACAGGAGGCCTTCGAAGAGCACCGCAAGCAACTTGAATCGGCCAGCAGGCTCAAGACGTATTACCTCGATGACACCGGTCGCGAGTTGAGCGGTCAGAAAGTGCCAGAATCGCTTCTGACCTTCGCTCGCGACCACAAACAGGAACTGGATGAAGGCCGGCGCGTGTCGGCTGGCCAGCCGTCACGGCTGGCACTTCCGATGACCGGCTCCGACGGCCGGAAGTACCTGGCCCTGGTGGAGCGCAATCGATCGCTGTTCGTGCGCGGCCCTGTGCCGGGCGAACGGCCGGTGACGACGCGTTCCTCGGATCGATCGACGATGTCCAGATCAGTCGGCTCCGGCGCGACGGGCGCAACCTCGCGGCCAGGCGCGAACCCACAGTGGCCCGACCAGTACGCGCGCTCGACGCCAGAGGACCGACCCGAGTCATTCCGCTCGCGCGAATTCGATCGCGGGGGCTGGCGTGGGGGCGGGTTCGATTCCGGCGGCAGCCGC
>DATKJG010000129.1:0-2169 GCA_035543215.1 Phycisphaerales bacterium
GGCTGTCGGAGAGGTACACCGTGTGTCCGTCGCGGCTGAAACCCAAGGGGCCGGACGCGTCGGAATCTTCGAGTCTCCACGAGGCTAGTTCGTACCAGGCGCCATCGGCGCTGTCGCGCATGTAGGCGATGCTGCCGCCATCGGGCGTGATCTTCGAAGCCAGGCGCACGACGAAGTGGCTGTCGGCCCGCACGTCGGCGAAGCCGCCGTCATTCTGGAAGATGACTTCGCCGGCGCCCGTGCGCGTGTTGACGCGCATGACGTCGTGCAGTTGCGGATCGCGATTGTTGACCGCGAGCAGAATCTCATCCGGGAAGTCGCGATCGTCAGCCGCGATGCGTGCCTGCACGCTGTCGAACGGGGAGAGGTCGACCTCCTGGCCGTCGGCGATGTTGACAGCGTAGATGTGGAAGTTCTCATCGCCGCCGCGATCCTGCCGGTAGAGGATCTGCTGGCTGTTGTGGGCCCATTGGTAGAAGCGGATGGGGCGTTCGGCGCTGGAGGTGATCGGGCGCGCATCGCCCGACCCGGAGGCGACGGACTCGATGCCCTGCACCCAGACATTCATCACGTTGTTGTGCGGCGCCAGGAATGCGAGGTGCTTGCCATCGGGGCTGACCTGCACGTTGGCTCGCTCGGGATTGCCGAAGAACACATCGCGCGGAATGAGTTGTGTGTCCTGGGCTCGCGCGAGCGGTGACAGGAGCAGTGCGGTCGCCAGGCACGCGAAGGCACCGAGATGCGAAGGCCTCATCCTGGCGAAGCGGCGACCTGGACTGAGTTCACAGATGCTCGTTTTCATGTTGGTATCGTTCCTTGACCGAGGCGCAAGCGAACAGGTGTGCGAGAGCGTACACGCTTCGAGGCGACATCGCGTGCGCGTGATACCACCGCTCCCACTGCTGGTTTCCATATCGTTTCGGCTGCCGTGTCGGCGGCCTCAGATGCCGGCTTCAAAGAACTTCAGCACGGCCGGGCCGACAGCAACTTCCATGCCGTCCTGCAGCCGCACTTTCTCGATCTTCTTGCCATCAATATAAGTGCCGCCGGATGAGCCGAGATCGCGCAGGACCAAGTCCTCGCCCTCGTGCTCAATCGCGCAGTGTTCGCGTGAAACGCTCTGGGCCATGATGCGGATATCGCAGGATTCATCGCGGCCGACGATCACCTCGGCATTGTCTCCCAGCGCAAAGGCCTTTAGAAGCGTTCCAGCACGGTTGCAAACGTGCAATTCCATCATCGTGGACAACCTCCCAACAGGCCTGCTCTGAGCGGACGGGGCCTGGTCGTCGCTGATCCGGACATCACGCGACTATTCTGACCCCTGAATAGGGATCTGCCAAGTACAAACTGCCTAGTTTTCCTCAAAGGCGTTGCCAGACAAGACCTTGCGCGACTTTGCCGGGTTCGGTTCCTTGGATCGAGTGCGGTTTTCTGCATGTTTCCGCGACCGCCCGAACAGCGACGCCTCCTGCCTGCGGAACGATCGGCGTTTCAACCCATCCCGCTACACTGGCAAACGATGCCGTGGCTGCTTGATCTGTTGTACCTGATTGGGGCCACGGTGACATCGCCAATCTGGCTGTTTCGGATGGCCCGGACCGGCAAGATTCGCACGGATTGGCCGGGCCGATTCGGACGCGTCCAGCCACTCATCCCGGTGCCTGCTTCCGGCCGCCAGCGGCTGCTTTTTCATGCAGTCTCGGTTGGCGAAGTCAACGCCATTCGACAACTGGTCGAGCGACTGGCAGGCGAATTCGACATTGTCATCGCGACGACCACAGACACTGGGTTTGCCCGCGCCCAGGCCCTTTGGGGCAGGTCGCCGCATCGCATCGTTCGGTATCCCTTCGACTTCTCATGGGCCGTATCGCGGTTCCTGAATGACGTCCGACCGTCGGCAGTGGCCCTGACTGAACTCGAGGTCTGGCCCAACTTCACTGCCGCCTGCCAGGCCCGCGGCGTGCCTGTGTGCGTGATCAATGGTCGGCTGACTGAACGCAGTTTCAAACGCTATCGAGTTGTGAAATGGATCATGCACCGGCCGTTCGCTCGCCTCGCGTTCGCAGCGGTGCAGAACGATGCCTACGCCGCGCGATTCAAGGGCATGGGCGTCGCAGCGGATCGCGTGCATATCGCCGGCACCATGAAATGGGACACGGCCCAGAT